>JBPBQU010000012.1:0-10987 GCA_050955085.1 Janthinobacterium lividum
CGACGCGGACGAGCGACGCGACTGGGCGCACTACACGGGTGTGGTAGGAGACGGGGTGAGCGTGGTCCGGGTGGACGCGGCCGGGTTGCGCGCCCAGCGGGAAACCACCATCCGCCTCGCTCGCGACGTCCTCGCCGCCACCCGTACCCGTCCCGCGCAGTTGGCCTGTTTCGGTCTGCACGAGTGGGCGATGGTGCACCGCACGGTGCCGGCGCAGGTGCGTCACGCCGGGTTGCCGTTGCGGCTCGGGCACCGCGGCACGGACGCCGTCGTCGAGTCGCACCGGATCCGCTGCAGTCACCACGACGCGTTCCGCTTCTTCACCCCCAGCGCCGTTCCGCTCAACGAGCTGAAACCCACCCGCACCGAGCAGGCGGCGCAGGAGCAACCGGGGTGTCTGCACGCCACGATGGATTGTTACCGGTGGGCCATGAAGTTGTCCCCGGCCGTACCCGGAGAACTGTTGCTGGACTGCTTCGAACTCGCCCGCGACGTCCGCGAACTCGACATGCGGGCCTCGCCCTACGACGTCTCCTCCCTGGGGTACGTACCCGTCGCGATCGAGACCCCCGAGGGCAAGGCCGAGTACGTGCGCGCCCAGCGCGAGTTCGCGCACCGGGCCGATCCGTTGCGGGTGGCGCTGGTCGCGGTGTGCGAGGAGTTGTTGCGCGACTGAGGGGTGCCCGGGGTGGGTCAGTTCGCCGATCGAACCCGGGAGCGCGTCGCCACGAGCGCGCAGCCCAGGACGGTCACGGCGGCCACCCACACCCAGGCTCCGACGTGTTCACCGAAGAACAGGGTGCTCCAGAGCAGGGTGAACACCGATTGCACGAGCTGGATCTGACTCACCGACGTCAGCGGCCCGATCGCCAACCCGCGGTACCAGGCGAAGAACCCCAGGAACATGCTGAACAGGCTCAGGTATCCGAACGCGATCCAGCCGGACGCGTCGGAGTCCAGTCCTCCCCGGACGGCACCGATGACGGCCACCGGTGCCATCACGGGTGCTGCGATCACCAGGGCCCAGCAGATGGTCTGCCACGCACCGATCTCGCGCGCCAGCAGACCACCCTCGGCGTATCCGGCGGCGGCCAGTACGACCGCTGCGAACAGCAGCAGGTCAGCGAACCCGAAACTCCCGAACCCACCCGTCCCGGTGGCCAGGAACACGAACACCGCGACGAGGCCGGCCGCACTCGCCACCCAGAACAACCCCCGGGGTCGTTCCCCTCCCCGCAGGCAGGCCAGCACCGCCGTCGCGAGCGGGAGTGCGCCGATCACCACTGCCCCGTGGTTGGCGGGCAGCGACTGCATCGCGACGCTCGTCAGCAGCGGGAATCCGGCGATGACCCCCGCCGCCACGACCAGCAGTCGCAGTGCCGCTCGCCCGGACGGACGCGGGACCCGGCGTCCGGCGAGCAGGGCGAGGGCCAGCACGGCTGCGACGACGGCGCGTCCTCCACCCACGAACAGTGGGTCGAGGTCGCGGACGGCGAGTCGGGTGAAGGGCAAGGTGAAAGAGAACGTCAGGACACCGAGAAGACCGAAGACGAGGCCCGCGACGGGAGGGGTCGTGTCGGCACGGGATAGCACCCCCGTCGCCAGGCCAGTAGCGCTACCGTAGGACTTCACGTCTGATGGTAGCAGTTAGTCACCGGCGGTCGGCCGGCAACGTGCGACACATCCCGCGATCAGGTGTCTCGGCGGCCGATTTCCTGGATGGGGGAAGGCGTGGCGCCCGCGTCGTCCGACTCGACGGCGCTGGCCCAGTCCTTCTTCTCCGAACGCCACCCCTCCTCGGTCCGGCCGCGGCGCCAGTACCCCGAAGCCGAGAGCAGTTCCTTCGTGACGCCGAGGTCGGTGCGTACCCAGCGTCGGACCGCCCGGACGCTGTCCGCCTCACCGTGCAGGAAGGTGTGGGGTGCGCCGTCAGGCGGGTCCAGGGCCTTCAGGGTGTCCAGCAACGCGTCGGTGTCGGGTTCTGCGCGGTGGACCCAGTGCAGTCGTAACTCACCCGGGCAGCTGAGCTCGAGTTCCTCACCGGCGTCGATCACCTCGAGCACGGCGATCGCGACGGCCCCGGCGGCGACGTGCTCCAGAGCCGCCGAGATCGCCGGCAGTGCGCTGGCGTCGCCCACGAGGAGGTGCCACGGCGCGGTGGGGGAGGGGGTGTAGGCGCCACCGGGCCCCAGGAACCACATCTCGTCACCGGGTCGGGCGGCCACGGCCCACGCTCCGGCCAGACCCTCGCCACCGTGGTGGACGAAATCGATCGTGACCTCGACCCCGGCTGCTGCGCTCGACACCGCGCGGACGGTGTAGGTGCGCTGCACCGGCCACTCGATACGCGGACGCTCGGCACGGATCCGGGCGACGTCGAACGTGGGACCGTAATCGACCCCCGGTAGCGGGAACACGAGTTTGACGTAGGCGTCGCAGTGCTCGACGGCGAAGTCCGCGAGGTCCGTGCCGCCGAAGACGACGCGCACCATGTGCGGGGTGAGCTGCTCCGTGCGCCGGACGATCGCCCGACGCTGACGGGAACGATCCGGGGTGGTCGCCGGTCCACGCCGGAACGGGTTCTTCACGGTGTTCTCCTCGAAGGTCATGCCGCTCTCCGGAGGTTCGACGGGCGTCAGTGGGTTCTGGCGTATCCCGCCCACGGGCCGGAGGTGGCGGGTCGGGGTTTCGTGGTCGAGCCACCCTCCCCGAGCCGGTCTGCTGATCACGTTACCGGTGGTGATTCAGGAGAGGCCGACCACTCGGCGGGGTTGCGATCGATCTCGCCCGCCCCCGCGGTGGACCACGACACCCACCGGCAGGAGAGTGGGAGCGTGCCCCCTGCACCCACGCTGCCCATGCTGGCGACGCCCGCGCCCGCCACCGGTGTGCCCACGGACGCCGAGGCATGGGCCTACGAGGTCAAGTGGGACGGCATGCGGATCCTCGCCGACGTCCACGAGGGCGCCGTCGTCCTGCGCTCGCGGACCGGGCGCGACGTGACCGCCACCTTCCCGGAGTTCGCCGCCCTTGCCGAGGTGCACGCCGACGTCCATCTCGACGGTGAGATCGTCGCCCTGCAGGACGGCGTCCCGTCCTTTGCCGCGCTCGGGGAGCGGATGCACATGGGGGATGCCCGCGCGGCGAAACTCGCGGTTCGCACGACGCCCGTGACGCTGATCGCCTTCGACGTCCTGCGCCTCTACGGGGTCGACCTCGTCGAGCGCTCCTGGCAGGAGCGCCGGGAGTCACTGGACCGGTTGCTCCCCTCGGGGAGCGCCTGGCAGGTCTCACCCGTGTACGGCGACGCCGCCTCGTTGCTGAGTGCGACGCAGGAACAGGGGCTCGAAGGTGTCCTCGCCAAGCGCCGTTCCTCGCGCTATCAGCCCGGTCGGCGCAGCCCTGACTGGGTCAAGCACGCCCACCGTCACCATCAGGCGTGCGTCGTCCTCGGGTGGCGCCCCGCCGGGGGATCGCGTTCCCGGATGGGCGCACTGCTGCTCGGGGTTCCCGACGCCGGTGGGAACCTGCGCTACGCCGGCCGCGCCGGCAGCGGGCTGGGAACCGATCTCGAACGCGACCTGCGAACGGCCCTGCACGGTCACGAACGCGCCGCCCCCGTCGTCGACGTCCCACGGGTCGACACCGTGGGGGCGACGTTCACCGACCCGGTGGTCATCGTCGAGGTGCGCCACCTCGGACACACCCCCGGCGGGCGGTTGCGTCAGCCCACCCTGCGCGGGCTGCGTTCCGACCTCGATCCCGCCGACCTCCGGGAGGAGTGATCGTGGCCCGCACCCCTGACCCGCACCAGGATCAGACCGTCGTGGAGGTGGACGGTCACCGACTCGTTCTGCGCCGCCTCGAGAAGGTTCTCTACCCGTCGACGGGAACCACCAAGGCGGAGGTTCTGGGCTACATCACCGCCGTCGCGCCCGCGCTGCTCGCCCAGGTCCACCAGCGCCCGCTCACCCGCAAACGCTGGGTCGACGGGGTCGAGGGGCCGTCGTTCTTCGAGAAGAACGTCCCGCGCGGTGTCCCGAGCTGGGTGCGCACGGTGGAACTCGATGCGCCGGGCAGCACGAAGAACCGGGAGACCATCCACTACCCCTTGGTCGACGACCTCGCCGGCCTGGTGTGGTTGGTGAACCTTGCCGCGTTGGAACTGCACGTCCCCCAGTGGCGGGTCGGATCGGACGGTCTCGTCCGCCACCCCGACCGGCTCGTCATCGACCTCGACCCCGGGGAGGGGGCGGGGCTCGCCGAGTGCGCCGAGGTCGCCCATGAGGTCCGCGATCGGCTGGCCGTCGATGGTCTGACCGCTCACCCCGTGACCTCGGGATCGAAAGGGATGCAGCTCTACGTCCGGGTCTCGGGGGAGCAGGACGCCGATGTGCTGCGTGCCTACGCCCGGCGCCTCGCGGAAGGTCTGGAGAAGGACCGTCCGGAACTCGTCGTGAGCCGGATGACGAAGGTGCTGCGCGGCGGGAAGGTGCTGCTGGACTGGAGTCAGAACACGTCCGCGAAGACGACGATCGCCCCGTACTCCCCGCGCGGCCGGGAGCGTCCGTGCGCCGCGGCCCCGCGGACGTGGGAGGAGCTCGGCGACGCCGAGGCGTTGCGGCAGCTGAGCTTGAGCGAGGTCGCCGAGCGGTACGCACGCGACGGTGATCTGCTCACCGCGTTCGGGGTGGACAGCGAACCGGGGCCCGGGGTCCCCACCGGCTGAGGGTGCCGCTGCTGCAGAACATCACGGTGCCCGGTCGGTGAACCAGTTCTGCGTCGGACGCGCGCGCGGCGAGGCTGAGAACGTGGGGAAGTCTCCGTCCGGGGCGATAGCGTCGGCGGGTGCGAACCGAAGATCTCCACAACCCCGACCTCGCCGACGTGTGGGCTGGACTGCAGTCGATCTACGACGGGTTCCTCTCCGGTGACACGTCGGCTGGGGACGCGCGGATGCATCCAGAGGTGACGTTGTGGGATTCCGCATCGGAACCCCTCGTGTTCGGGACCGCCGGGTTGGCCGCATTGCGGGCCGCGCGTCCCGCACCGGACCCGCAGCGTCCGCAGGTGAGCGGGATCGAGGCGAGCAGGCCGGTGCTCGATGTGCTCGGCGACGTGGCGGTCCTGAGACACCGCTTCGAGGTCCGGATCAGTGACGGCGGTGTCGAGCGGGTCCGCAACACCAGCGTGTGGCGACGCGTCGAGGGTCGGTGGCTGCTCGCACACAACCACGAGGACGTCCTCACCGTCTGACGCGATGTCGCGCAGAGCATGGGCTGAACCGTGCAGGTCCGGTGCCTCGTCGCGGTGATCCGGTGACGGTCCCGACAGAGCGGGTTCGCGCGCGGAATGATCCAAGGGTGACGTCACACGAGGTCGTGCGCCGCCGTCTGCTGCTGACCGGGGCCGTGAGCACGGCGGTCGTCGGTGCGGGGGCGGTCGGCGTGTGGAGCGGTGTCGTGCCCGGCCGGTCCCGGGTCCGGGAAGCGCTGGGGGTCGGGCAGGTTCGCGCGGACGTCCCCGACGCGGGAGCAGGGCAACCGGTGTTCGCGACGTTCTTCTCCCGTGCGCGGGACCGCGAGGTGGGGTGGGGATTCGCGGTACCACCCGGTCAGGAGGTGGTGGGTCTGCCCGTGGTGATCGTCCTGCACGGTCGGGGTGACGACGCCCGCGCCGCGTTCGACCACCTCGGGGTGCACGAGTTCCTCGCCCAGCACGTGGCCGGGGGTGGGGCGCCGTTCGGGGTCGCGTCGGTCGACGGCGGTTCGACGTACTACCACCCCCGGGCCGACGGGGACGACGCGCTGACGATGATCGGTTCCGAACTTCTACCGCTGCTGGCGGAGGTGGGGTTCGACACCTCGCGCCTCGGGGCCGCGGGATGGTCGATGGGCGGGTTCGGGGCCTTGCTGCTGGCCCGGGAGGCGGGCGCGGGTCGCTTCGCCGCCCCCGGCCACCTTCTCGCGGCCGCCGCTTCGAGCCCGGCGCTGTTCGCGAGCGCCGGTGCGACGTCACCGGGGTCCTTCGACGACGCCGCGGACTTCCAGCGGTGGGGTGCGCTGGCCGGCGACCCCGGTGTGCGCGGTGTCGCGCTCACCGTCTCCTGCGGGGTCGACGACCCGTTCCGCGAGCAGACGCAGCGGTACCGGGAGGCGTGCGCCCCGACCCCCGAGGGGGGCATCGCCGACGGTGCCCACGACATGGACTACTGGCGCAGTGTGCTCCCGGCGCAACTGGCGTTCCTGGGGTCACATCTGTACGCCGGGCAGTAAGACACCGCGCCCCGACGCGAAAGTCAAGGTCGGCGTCGACGGGGCCGATGAGGGTGTGTGCAGCAACCATCCGCAGTTCCCGCAGCCGGCGCCGCGCCGGAACCCATGACCCATCGCCAGATCATGGAGGCCCTCTCCGGGCTCCTGCTGGGGATGTTCGTGGCGATCCTGTCCTCGACCGTCGTGTCGAACGCCCTCCCGGTGATCGTCCCCGACCTCGGGGGCAGCGAGTCGGGGTACACCTGGGTCGTCACGGCCTCGCTCCTGGCGACGACGATCTCGACGCCCATCTGGGGCAAGCTCTCCGACCTCTTCGACAAGTTGCGCCTCGTCCAGAGCGCGCTCGTCCTGTTCGTGGTCGCCTCGGCGATCGCGGGGTTGTCGCAGAACATGACCATGCTGATCGCGATGCGCGTCGTGCAGGGGCTCGGCGCGGGCGGGCTCACCGCGCTCGCCCAGGTGATCATGGCGACGATGATCTCCCCGCGTGAGCGCGGTCGGTATTCCGGTTACCTCGGGGCCACGTTCGCGCTCGCCACCGTCGGCGGCCCGCTCGTGGGTGGGGTTCTCACCGAGCACCTCTCCTGGCACTGGTGTTTTTACGTCGGGGTCCCGTTCGCGGTGCTGGCGTTCGTCGTCCTGCAGAAGACGTTGCGACTGCCGACCGTGAAGCGCGAGGTGCACATCGACTACGCGGGTGCCATGTTGCTCGCCGCGGGGGTGTCCGCGTTGCTCGTCTGGGTCTCGCTGGCGGGAACCTCCTTCGCGTGGGGGTCCTGGCAGACCGCGGCTCTCGTGGGTGGGGGTGTCGCGCTGCTGGCGCTGACCGTTCTCGCCGAATCCCGCGCGGTGGATCCGATCCTGCCGCTGCGGTTCTTCCGCAACCGCACGATCGTCCTGTCCTCGCTCGCCAGCCTGTTCGTCGGCATCGCGATGTTCGGTGCCACCGTGTTCCTGGCCCAGTACTTCCAGCTCGCCCGGGGGGAATCCCCGACGATGTCCGGTCTCCTGACCCTGCCGATGATCCTCGGGTTGGCGATTTCCTCGACCGTGGCCGGGCGTTTCATCACCCGCACCGGGCGGTGGAAGATCTGGGTCGTCTCCGGCGGCGTTCTCCTCACCGCTGGTCTCGGGTTGATGGGTACCGTCGAATGGGACTCGCCGTACGTCCTCGTCGCGGTGTTCATGTTCAGCGTGGGTGCGGGTGTCGGCATGATGATGCAGAACCTCGTGCTGGCCGTGCAGAACGAGGTCGCCACCGCCGACCTGGGGGCTGCGAGTTCTTTCGTCGCCTTCACCCGCACGCTGGGCGGTGCGATCGGCGTTTCGGCGCTGGGGGCCCTGCTCGGCCACCGCGTCCTCGCTCACCTCAGCGACGGCCTGCACCACGCGGGCATCGATGCCTCGGCGATGTCGGGTGGTGGGGGGGTTCCCGATCTCGCGAAGCTGCCCGCCCCGGTGCGAGTGATCGTTCAGAGCGCTTACGGCGCCGGCGTCTCCGACGTCTTCCTCGCTGCCGCGCCCTTCGCACTGCTCGCGCTGATCATCGCGTTGTTCTTCCGGGAGACCACCCTGAGAGGTACCGCCACCCCGGAACCGCTCGTGGCACCCGCCGTGGAATCCGCACCGGAAGCGATCGGAGGTGTCGTGTTCACAGGTTCGGTGCGGGCCGGAGAGCTCGGGATCCCGGCCGCGCTCGTCGTCGTGACCGACGCGACCGGCGAGGTCGTGGCCTCCCAGCGCACGGACGACGACGGGCAGTTCTCCCTCGACCTGGCGGCCGGCGGGCACGTCGTCACGGCGCACGCCGAGGGTTGGGAACCCGCCATCGAGGAGATCCACCTCGAGAACGGCACCCCCGCCCGGTTGGATCTCGTCCTCCTGGTGGCAGCGCCCGAACCCGCTGACGAACCGTCGGACGGGGAGCCCACGCTGGTCTGAGTGCGGTGCCCGACGGGTTCTCCCGAGAACCCCGTTGACGCCGGTGGCACCGCTCCGCTCGACTGGAGCGGTGCTCGAAACTCACAACCAGCTCTCCGGAGACGACCTGCGCGCGGTCGCCGATCTGGAGCGGGCCGTGGTCGCCGTCGACGGCGGCCGGCTCAAGATCGAATGGAACGGGTTGCGCGAGCGCTCGGGCGCGGGGCCCCATGACCTGATCTGGCGGGACGCGGGTCGGGTCCTGGGGTTCGTCGGCCTCGACGTCCACGGCGGGCCGGGCGTCGAGGTCGTCGGCATGGTCGCCCCGCAGGCGCGGGGGCGGGGAATCGGCACCGCGTTGCTCGCGGCGGCGCTCGACGTCTGCCGCGAGCGTGGGTTCGAGGAGGCACTGCTCATCGTGCCGCGCTCGTCGCAGGCGGGCCGGCACCTCGCGCAGCGGCGCTCGGCCCCGCTGCACCACTCCGAACACGCGTTGCGGCTTTCGACGCCTCCCCAACACACCGGGGAAGATCCGCGCACAGCCCTGCGCGAGGCCACCATCGAGGATGTCCCCGTCCTCACAGCGCTGCTCGAGGCCGCCTTCGGGACGGCGCCGACGCACCTGCCGGAGAGCCTCACCACCCAGCGCACCCTGGTCGTGGAACACGAGCAGGCAGCTGTCGGCACGATCCGGTTGACCCGCGACGGCGACGCGGGTGGCGTCTACGGGTTCGCCGTCTCGCCGCCGCTGCAGGGGCGGGGGATCGGACGCGACGTCCTGCGCCGGGTCTGCCGGGAGTTCTTCGCCGGCGGGGCGAGCCGGGTCGGGCTCGAGGTCGCGGTCGAGAACGAACGAGCGCTCGGCCTCTACACCTCCGTCGGCTTCGAACCCGTCTCGACCGAGGACTACTACGACCTGCCCCTGGATTAAGCCGTCACGGCCTCGGCCGTGGGGTGAGGGTCAGAAGACGCCGTACTCCTTGACGTGTTGCGCGCGTGCCCTGGTGCTCGTCGCGAGGAACACCAGGCCGAGACCCATGAAGAGCCAGTTGGTCGCGGCGTTGGTCGCCAGTACGGGTGCGGATGAATCCGCCACGATGCCGGCGCCGGCGATCCCCATCGCGAAGAGCACCACCGCGCTCAGGACCGCGGCCTTGTGGGCCTGGCGCACCGAACCGGCGAAGACCAGCAGCGTGATGCCGAAGAGGATCAGTACCGACGAGATGACGAGGGAGACCGTGAAGACGCCGAACAGGTGCGCGCCGCTGTGGAACGTGCCCAGCTCGTCGTAGTCACTGGTGATGCCCGGGATGAACCCCAGCACTCCCAGGACCAGGAGGAACGCGCCCTGCATCACGGCCTGCTTGTTGACGGGACCACGCGTCGTCGTGGCGGCGGATTCGATGGCCAGGACAGAACTCATGACGGCATCCTCCCAGGACTCGACCCCGGTGTCAGGTCGGCTTCGCCGGGGGGTCTCCGCCTCGCTCGTGCAGGCCACCAGGTCGCTCAATGGGGCAGCAGGCGATGCGATTCGGCGGCACTGACCCCCTGGGCCTGCAGCAGGTCGACGACGGTCGAGCGCAACTGGGCGACGACGACCGTAGCCGAGAGCGATTCGGCGCCGAGGGTCCTCGGCCCCAACGTCACGGCGAGCTCGCGCAGTCCCGAGACGGACGGCGGGACCGTCTCACCCTCGTAGGCTGCCTGCCCCGTGGAGCGGATCGCGGCGGCGAGGGAGTCCATCGCACCGGCGAGGGATCGTGGCAGCTGCTCCTCGTACTCCAGTGCGGTGCTCACCCGGCGCAGCGCCACCCGGATGTTGCGGGTCGCGCGGTCCATACCGCCCTGCAGGCGCTGCTGGGTGAGGAGTTCCTCGCGACCACGCCGGCGCAGTGGGGACAACCGGTGCACCTCCTGGCCCGCACTGACCGAGGCGGCCCATCGATCCAGGCGCGGTTGGGTGTCGCGGGCCACCTGCAGCACGCGTGCCGCCGCGCCCGCGTCGTGGTTGCGGATGGCCCGGGCGGCGTCCTCGAGCAGGTCGGCGAGTTGCCCGGCGTAGGCCAGGCTACGACCGCGGACGTCGCGACGGGGATCGTTGGGCAGCGCCGCGGCGATCCCAAGCGCCACGACCACCCCGGTCATGGCGTCGAGCCAGCGCCCCTGTCCGCCCCCACCCTGGGTCGGGGGATAGGCGACGATGAAGACCGCCTGCAACGCAGCCTGGTTGACGATGAGATTGCCCCCGTCGAGGAACCTCGCAAGGGACATCGCCGCGACGACGATCCCCGCGATCTGCAGTGGCCCGCGGCCGATGAGCAGCAGCAGCGCGCTCCCCAGCAGGACGCCGAGGGTGACGCCGACACCGAGTTCGCCGACCCGGCGCAGACGCTGGTCGGTCGACACCCCCAGGCAGACGACGACCGCCACGCACGCGAACACCGGGTAAGGCTGGTTCCACAGGTGTTGCGCGAGGACCCACGCGATCCCCGCGCCGATCCCGCACTGCAGGATCTGCCACCACGAACCCCGCCAGCGTTGGGCGCCCGCACGCATCCGGCGCTGGGCGGCCAGGACGGTGGGGACGTGGGCGGGCACAGGCCGATCCTTGCGTACGGAGGTTCCTGGATCAGCCGCGACGCTCGGGTCCCCCAGCGCTCTTGCCGTTGGCACTGCGACGGTCCGAGGCCGGTACGACACCCGAGAGCCCGCGCGCGTAGCTCCTCAGCTTCGGGCGGTGCGAGCGGATTACCCCACCCCTGACGGTCCTCCCAGGGCAGCTGCGCGAA
>JBPBQU010000013.1:0-10882 GCA_050955085.1 Janthinobacterium lividum
GCCGCGCCGACGACACTGCGGGCCCCGGCGAGACGGTGGGCGGCCTGCTCGCGGGCTGCGGCCCCCGCGCGCAACGGATCCGGTCCGAGTCCGGCCAGCAGGGTCTCCACACCCTCCTCATCGAGCGCCTCGCAGATCGAGGGCGCGAGCAGGGAGAACGCGGTGCCGGGACCCGCGAGGCGTAACCGGGTCCCCCCGCGCGGCGTCAGGGTCGGATCGTCGGTGCGCAGGAAGAACCCGCGCAGGCCGAGGTGGACGTGCAGCGCAGGGGCATCGTCGAAGGAGTAGAGCAGGTGCTTGCCGTAGGCCTGCACGTCCCGCAGCTGACGCCCGTCGAAGCAGGAGGCATCGAACCGGCCCTGCGGGCTGCTGACGGCCAGGACCTGCCCGGCCAGCGCCTCCCGCTGCTCGCGCGCGTGTCGGTGCAGGGCGTGGGCTTCGGGCACCCCAGGAGACTGCCCCGGTCTCAGCCGGGCGGCCAGGTGAAGTCGCGCCCGCCCAGGACGTGTCCATGCACGTGGAACACCGACTGACCCACTGCCGTCCCGGTGTTGAAGACCAGCCGGAACTCGCCACCGCAGCGTTGGTCGGCGATCTGCTGGGCCACCTCGACGACGCGCGCCAACGTCCGGGGAGCCGCCGCAGCCAGCGCCGCGACGTTCTCGAACCGCTCACGCGGGATCACCAGGACGTGCACGGGAGCCTGCGGATTGACGTCCTCGAAAGCCACGACGAGGTCATCGGAGTGGACGATGGTGGCGGGGATCTCACCCGCCACGATCTTGAGGAAAAGGTCGTCGGGGGCCCGGTCGACGCGGGATACCTCGTTCATCCTCAGACCTGATCCGTGGTCGGCATGACGGGAACGCTACCCGGTGGGTCCCGGCACCGGTGCGAATCGTTTCCGGTTGGATGTCAACCGTGAACGTCCGTGACTCGTCCTTGAGATGTGATGCTGCACAAGGAGCTCCCCGTCGTGTCTGAGGACGCGCGCTCCGCCACCGGCGAGAGCTGGAGCGCCGATGAGGCCGTGAGCGTGCTCTACGCCGCGCACTGGCGTCGCCTCGTCGCGCTCGCGGCGTCGTTCCTGGGTGAGACGGCGAGCGCCGAGGAGGTCGTCGCGGAGGCGTTCGTGGCCCTGCACCGACGGTGGGGGCGCCTGGAGGACCGTGGTGCGGCTGTGGGGTACCTCAAGCAGACGGTGGTCAACGGCGCCCGTGACGTCCTGAAGCACCGTTCCGTCACGGAACGGCTGCGCCCGTTGCCCGATCCCGCCCCCGCCGGCCCGGAGGATCTCGCGGTGCTGGCCGCCGAACACCGGATGGTGCTGGCCGCGCTGGACGCGCTGCCGCGAAGACAGCGGGAGGTGCTCGTGCTGCGCTATCAGGGCGAACTGTCGGAGCAGGACATCGCCGAGACCCTCGGCATCAGCCGTGGGGCCGTCAAGACCCACGCGCACCGCGGACTGACCGCGTTGCGCGCCGCCGTCGCCCACCAGGAGAAGTCGTGAGCGAGCACCACCCCGACGACACGCCGACCGGTTCCGGGCCCCTGCCCGATCCCGAGGGGTACGACGAGCTCAGCCCCACCGCGCGCAGCCTCCGCGACGCCCTGGCCGCCCGCGCGGCCTCGATGCAACCCGCCGACCGTCTCGAGGAGATCCGCATGAGGACCACGTCACGACGCCGCAGCACCCGGGCCTGGCAGGCCGTGGCCGCGGTGGCCGCCGTCGCGGTCATCGGCGGCGGTGCGTACGCCGTCATACGCGGTGCTGAGGGGGGGAAGGTGACGACCGTGGCCGCCTCGTCGTCGACCGGCACGTCGGCGACGACCACGTCGAGGAACACCACGAGCGAGGCACCGGACGTGGCCCCCGCCCCGAGCTCTGCCGCGTCGTCGTCACCTGCGGCGAGCGCCCCGTCGGCGACCGCGTCGCCAACCGGCTCGGGCCAGGCGACCGCGACGGGTACGGCGACGGGGCCCGCGCTGAGCACGGGTGACGCGACGGTGCCCGTCTACTGGATCGACTCCACCCGGTTGTTCCGCGAGTTCGTGGCGACCGCGGCGAAGGGGAACGACGCCACCAACGCGCTGCAGATCCTGTTGGGCGGCGACCCGAACGACCCGGACTACCGGACCCCCTGGCGTTCCGACCCGGGTGCGAACGTCTCATTGGACGGCGACGGGAACTACGTCGTCTCGGTGTCCGCGTCCGCGGCGTCGGCGTCGCTGAGCCAGGCCGAGGCGAAACTCGCCGTGCAACAGCTCGTCTACACGGTGAGCGCCGCTGCGGGTGACAGCGCTCCGGTGAGACTGCTCGTCGACGGGACCGCGGGGGCCCGGATCTTCGGTTCCTACACCGTCCCGTCCACCGTCTCCCGCGCCCCGCAGGCCGACGTCCAGGCGCCGGCCTGGATCACCTCGGTGACCCCGTCCGCGGGTTCCCTCACCGTCGAGGGCGTCGGGACCGGGTTCGAGGGCACGCTGCTCTACACGCTCACCGATGCCTCGGGTGCGGAGGTGGCGCGAGACTCGGTGTCGGCCGGGGCGAACGGTACGTACGCCGACTTCTCGTTCACGGCCGACGTGCCCGCCGGGACCTACACCCTGGCGGTGTTCGCCCCGGACGAGTCCGACGGCGAAGGCGGTGCGACGGTGCCCGACACCAAGGTCGTCACCGTGCCCTGAGCGGGCCCACGCACCGGTGCGGTGAGGGTTCTCGGGGGACCCTCACCGCACCACCTCACCTCGCACCACCTCACCTCGCACCACCGCACTCCGGCGAGTGTGCGGTCGATCCGGCCTCAGCGACCGGAGAGCCGGCCCCGCAGCTTGGAGAACATGCCCTGGTGGGCGGGGGCGAGCTTGCCTGCGGGGCGCACCTCACCGCGCAGTTCGGCGAGCTGGCGTAGGAGTTCCTCCTGCTCGTCGTCGAGGTCCTTGGGCGTCATCACCTCGAGGGCGATGACGAGGTCCCCACGCCCCGTCGAGCGCAGGTGCTGGGCACCGCGCTGGCGAAGCGTCACGAATTCGCCGCCCTGAGCACCCGGACGCACGTCGATGTCCTCGGCCCCGTCGAGGGTCTCCAACGGGATCGTGGCACCGAGGGCGGCGGCGGTCATCGGCACCTCGAGAGTGCAGTGCAGGTCGTCGCCCTGCCGGGTGAAGATGGCGTGCGGGCGCTCCTGAATCTCCACGTAGAGGTCACCGGGCGGACCGCCCGCGGTGCCGACCTCGCCCTGCGAGGCGAGCTGGATCCGCGTGCCGGTGTCCACCCCCGCGGGGATGCGGATGGTCAGCGGCCGACGGGCCCGCACCCGCCCCTCCCCCGAGCACTCCAGGCACGGGGAGGGCAGCACGGTGCCGAAACCGTGGCAGGTCGGGCAGGCGGCGGTGGTCATGACCTGGCCGAGCAGCGAGCGCACGACCCGCTGGACGGACCCCTGACCATGGCAGATGTCACACGTCTGCGGGCTGGTGCCCGGTTGGCAGCACGAGCCCTTGCAGGTCGGGCAGAGGATCGCGGTGTCCACCTGGATGGAGCGCTCCCCACCGAAGGCCGCCTCCGCGAGGTCGACGTCGACGCGGATGAGCGCGTCCTGGCCACGCTGGGTACGGCTCGCCGGTGCCCCGCGCCCACCCCCGCCCCCCTGGCCGAAGAACGCGTCCATGATGTCGGAGAAGCCGAAACCCTGACCGAAACCTCCGGCACCGCCGCCGGGCTGGTTGCCACCGCGGTCGTAGGCGGCGCGCTTGTCCGGGTTGGACAGCGTCTCGTAGGCCTGCGAGACGTCCTTGAACTTGTCCCCCGCATCGGGGTCGGACGTCACATCGGGGTGGAGCTTGCGCGCGAGCTTGCGGTAGGCGCGCTTGATCTCCTCCGCCGGGGCGTCCTTGCTGACGCCCAGGACGTCGTAGTAATCGCTCACGAGGTCGGGGTGCTCCTGTCGGGTCGGGTCACGGGCGGGTTGATCACGGGTGGGTTGATCATGGGGAGAGGATGCGGGAGACGTAGCGGGAGACCGCACGTACGGCCGCGATGGTCGTCGGGTAGTCCATCCGGGTCGGGCCCAGGACGCCGAGGCGGGCCAGCACGTCACCGCCGGCGGGACCGCCGTAACCGCTCGTGACCACCGACGTCTCACCCAGACCGAGGTGCAGGTTCTCGGCGCCGATGCGGACCGTCAACGCGCCACGCTCGGCGGTCGCCCCCTCGGTCATCTCCTGCACCAGACGCAGCAGCACGACCTGCTCCTCGAGGGCCTCGAGCACACCGCCCAGCGACGTGGAGAGGTCCGCACTGGAACGCACGAGGTTCGCGGTGCCGGCGATGACGACGCGTTCCTCGAGCCCAGCGACGAGGCAGTCCTCTAGTGCCGCAGCGACTTCGGCGGCGACCGCGAGGTCGGCGGGTGGCGTGGACTGCACGATGGCGGTCAGGTCGTCGCGCGCCTGCTGCAATTTCCTGCCGACCACGGTGGCGTTCAGGCGGGTGCGCAGCTCGGCGAGAGCACCGGTGAGGGTCTCGGTGTCCACGGCGGAACGGACGTCGAGGACGCGCTGCTCGACGCGACCGTTGTCGGTGATCAGGACGAGCAGCGCACTGCGTCCACCGACGGGTACGAGCTCCACGTGGCGCACGGCGGCACGGGAGAGCGAGGGGTACTGCACCACCGCCGCCTGCCGGGTGATCTGGGCCAGCAGGCGCACCGTGCGGTCGACGACGTCGTCGATGTCCAGCGCCCCGTCGAGGAAGGTCTGGATGGCGCGTCGTTCGGCGGGCGACATGGGCTTCACCGCGGCGAGACGGTCGACGAAGAGGCGGTACCCCTTGTCGGTGGGGATCCGCCCGGCACTGGTGTGCGGCTGGGTGATGTACCCCTCCTCCTCCAGCACGGCCATGTCGTTGCGGATCGTGGCGGGCGAGACCCCGAGGGCGTGCCGCTCGACCAGGGCCTTGGACCCGACCGGCTCGTGGCTGGAGACGTAGTCCTCGACGATGGCGCGCAGCACCGCGAGCCTGCGATCGTCACTCATCCCCGTCCCCTTCCTCGTCCCGGCGCGGCCCTGGCACTCATCGCGCGTGAGTGCCAAGTCTAGGTCAGTGCGCTCCCGACGCGCCTCCCCCGCCCGTCCCACGCGCCTGGTTAGCGTGACCCGGTGAACACCCCGCAGAACCCTGACGCCGGTTCGGATCGGTACGGCCACGACGTGCTCGCCTCGGACCCGCACGCCCACCGTCGTCCCCCCCGGCCGACGCACCGGGACGAGCCCGCGGTGTCCGGGCTCGTCGTGGAGGACGTGGAGACGGGCTGGGTCGGCGCGGTCGTACGGGTCGAGAAGAGTGGCGGTGTGCACGTCGTGGTGCTCGAGGACGCCCGGCGCAAGACCCGCACCTTTCCCCTCGGTCCGGGGTTCTGGGTCGACGGGCAGCCGGTGCGACTCGTGGCGCCCAGGGCAGCGGCTCCCGTGGCGAGGACCCGCACGGCCAGCGGTTCCTCGGTGCTCGCCGGGGTGAGCGCCCGCACGGCCCGCGCCTCGCGCATCCTCGTCGAGGGTCGTCACGACGCGGAGCTGGTGGAGAAGGTGTGGGGTGACGACCTGCGCATCGAGGGCATCGTCGTGGAGATGCTCGACGGGGTCGACGACCTCGACGCGGCGGTGCGTGATCACCGTCCGGGACCGGGGCGACGGATCGGGGTGCTGGTCGACCACCTCGTCGCGGGCAGCAAGGAGACGCGAATCGTCGCGGCGGTGGCGAAGAGTCCGCACGTCCTCGTCGTGGGCCACCCCTTCATCGACGTGTGGCAGTCGGTGCGACCACAGCGCCTCGGCTGGACGCGGTGGCCGAGCATCCCCCGCGGGCAGGACTGGAAACACGCCATCCTCGCCGAGCTGGGTTGGGCGCACACGACGCAGGCGGACGTCGCCCACGGCTGGAAACGGATCCTGGGGACGGTGCGCAACTACGCCGACCTGGAGCCGGCCCTGCTGGGACGGGTGGAGGAGCTCGTCGACTTCGTCACCGCTGACGCCGCGGACCGCTGAGGTGGCCACGTCGCCCGTTTCGACCCCGCTCGCCCCGAGGTTCGGGCAGCATCGTGGTCGTGAGTGATCCGACCATGCCCCCTCGTCCTTCCAGCCCGAATCCCGACGCCGGCACGCCCCAGGATTCACCGCCGGACCCCGGGTACCCGCAGTACCCGGGACCGCCCCCGACGCACCAGGGTCAGGCGCACCAGGGTCCTGGACCACAGGGTTACGGGCCCCAGGGTTACGGGCCCCAGGGTTACGGGCCCCAGGGTTACGGGCCCCAGGGTTACGGGCCCCAGCCGTTGTCGGCGCAGGACGAACGGTTGTGGGCGATGTTCGCGCACCTCTCGAGCATCGTGTCGGCGTTCATCGGGTTGCCGTTCCTCGGGCCGCTGATCATCTTCCTGGTGCTCAAGGACCGCAGCCGGTTCGTCCGCGGGCACGCGGGCGAGGCGCTGAACATGACCATCTCGCTGATCGTCTACGGGATCGTGCTCGGAATCGTCATCACCGTCCTGACCGTCGTCACGGTGGGGCTCGGTGGCCTGTTGCTCTGGTGGGTGGCGTTCGTCCCGGGCATCGCGGCCCTGGTGTTCTCGATCCTGGCGGCCGTCGCGGCCCACCAGGGCCGGGGTTACCGCTACCCGCTGATCTTCCGGCTGGTCCGCTGATCGTCCGTTGTCGTCCAGGGCGTCCGAGGACCCGTTCACGCCAGGGCGCGCACCACGTCGAGGCGGTCCTGCACGCTCGCCCCCATCGGGATCACCGAGAGGGTCGTGACCCCCGCGGCGGCGTAGTCGTCGAGGCGTCGGCGCACCGTGGCCAGGGAACCGACCAGGCAGGTCGCCTCCAGGAAACCCGCGGGCACCGCCGCCGCGGCCTCGCGCTGGCGTCCCGAAAGATACAACGACTGGACTTCGTCGACGGCGTCGGAGAAACCCAACCGCCGCCCGAGGTCGGCGTAGAAGTTCTCGGTGCGCGATCCCATGCCACCGAGGTAGAGCGAGGCGTAACGCCGCACCGGGGCCTGCGCGGCGAACCGCTCCTCCCCGCTCGCGTCGGTGATGAGTACGGCGACGGAGGGGCACACGTCGAACTCCCCCGCGACCGGGCGGGACCGACGTTCCCGCCCGGTCGCGAGCTGGCGGAACTGCGCCGAGGAGTTCTCCGGGGAGAGGAACACCGGCAACCACCCGTCGGCGATCTCCCCCGCGAGTTCGACGTTCTTCGGGCCGACGGCGGCGAGGTAGACGGGGAGGTCGGGGCGCGGGGCGGGTTGCATGAGTCGCAGCGCGACGCCCGGTCCGTCGGGAAGGGGCAGGTGGAGTTCGCTCCCCTCGTAGGTGAGGGTTTCGCGGCCGAGCACCATCCGCACGACGTCGAGGTACTCCCGGGTGCGCCGCAGGGGTTTCGCGAAGCGCTGGCCGTACCACCCCTCCGCCACCTGCGGGCCGGAGACGCCGAGGCCCAACCGGAAGCGCCCACCGGACAACCCGTCCAGGGTCGCGGCGGACATGGCCGTCATGGCGGCGCTACGGGCCGGGATCTGCATCACGGCCGATCCGAGCGCGATCCTCGAGGTCCGGGCCGCCAGCCAGCCGAGAACGCTCACCGCGTCGGTGCCGTAGGCCTCCGCAACCCAGGCACTGTCGTAACCCGCTTCCTCCGCGGCCAGCGTGAGGGCCAGCGCGTCGTCGGCAGCGGTGCCGATCGCGCCGCCCGTGAGGTAACCGAGGCTCAGTCCGAGGCGCACCCGGCGACCTTAGTCCAGGAGCGTGCGCACGACGGCGTCGGCGAGCAGGCGTCCCCGCCGGGTGAGTGCGACCCGGGCACCGGGGGCGGGTTCGAGCAGACCGTCCAGGAGCAGCTGAGCACTCTGGCGCCGCACGTCCCACCACACCGGATCGAAACCCTCGGCGAGCCGCGACCGCAGCAGGACGTCCTCGACCCGCCGGTCCTGCTCGGAGAGCAGTTCGCGCGCGTGCGCGGGACTCTCACCCCGGCCCAGCCGGGCGGCGTAGGCGGTGGGGTGTTTGACGTTCCACCACCGCACGCCACCGACGTGACTGTGCGACCCGGGACCGATCCCCCACCAGTCGCCACCGCGCCAGTAGGCCAGGTTGTGCCGGCACGCGAACTCGGGCTTCCGCGCCCAGTTGCTGACCTCGTACCAGGAGTAACCCGCGGCGCAGAGGGCGTCGTCGACGATCTCGTACTTGTCCGCCTCGTCGTCGTCACTGGGCTGGGCGACCTCACCGCGCCGGATCCGGGCCGCGAGTCGGGTGCCCTGTTCGACGATGAGGGCGTAGGCCGAGACGTGGTCGGGTTCGCACGCGAGCGCCGCGTCGAGACTGCGGCGCACGTCGTCCAGGGACTCCCCCGGGGTGCCGTAGATGAGGTCGAGGCTGACGTCGAGGCCGGCGTCGCGGGCCCAGCCGACCGCCAGCGGGACGCGGGCGGGATCGTGGGTGCGATCGAGGACGGCGAGGACGTGGCTCACCGCGGACTGCATGCCGAAGGACACCCGGGTGAACCCGGCGGCGGCCAGCGCCTGCAGGCCCTCACGGCTGACGGAATCCGGGTTCGCCTCCGTGGTGACCTCCGCGTCGGGGGTGAGGCCGAACTCGTCACGGACGCTGCCCAACATGCGGGCGAGGTCGGCGGCGGGCAGCAGCGTGGGCGTGCCACCGCCGAAGAACACCGTCGAGGCCGGGCGGAGGCCGTCACCCGGGACATCGCGCGCACGCAGGACGTGGCGGGCGAGGCGGACCTCCTCGGTCGCCGTCTGCGCGTAGGCAGCCTGCGAGCCTCCGCCGCCGAGTTCGGTGGCGGTGTAGGTGTTGAAGTCGCAGTAACCGCAGCGGACCGCGCAGAACGGCACGTGCAGGTAGACGCCGAAGCTGCGCCCGGACGCACCCACGAGCGCCGACGCGGGCAGGGCACCGTCGGTCGGGACGGGGTCACCGGCGGGCAGGGAGCTGGGCACGCCCCCAGTGTCACCCCGCACGGTGCGGGTGGCTGTACCCCTAGGGGGTAGGGGTTGCGATGAACACCCCCAGGGGGTACTCATGGAGGCATGGACACCACGGTCGGGTACGCGGGCGAGAAGGACGACGTGCTCAAGCGGCTGCGTCGCGTCGAGGGGCAGGTCCGTGGCCTGCAAAGGATGGTCGAGGAGGACGCCTACTGCATCGACGTCCTCACCCAGGTCTCCGCGGCCACCAAGGCCCTGCAGGCCGTCGCACTGTCACTGCTCGACGACCACCTCGGGCACTGCGTCAAGCACGCGGTCGCCGAGGGCGGGGAGATCGCGGACCAGAAGATCCGTGAGGCCAGCGCCGCGATCGCCCGACTGGTGAGGTCCTGATGGCCGCCCCCGCAGAGGTGACGAGCGCCCGGGTCATCGGCATGACGTGCGCGCACTGCGTCGCGGCCGTCACCACGGAGGTCTCCGGGCTGCCCGGGGTCGAGTCCGTCGACGTCGAGCTCGTCGTGGGTGCGACCTCGACGGTGACGATCCGCTCCTCCTCCCCCCTCGATCCCGACGACCTCGCCGCCGCCGTCGACGAGGCGGGTTACGAGCTGGTGCGCTGATGAACACCCCGACGTCGCAGGAACCGCTGGAACTGATCATCGGCGGCATGACCTGCACGTCCTGTGCGAACCGCATCGAGAAGAAACTCAACCGGATGCCCGGGGTCGAGGCGAGTGTCAACTACGCCACCGAGAAGGCGCACGTGCGCCTCCCCGCCGGGACGGACGTGAGCGCGGCGATCGGTGTCGTCGAGGCCACCGGTTACACCGCGACCCTCCCCTTCCCCCCCCTCGAGAACACTCCGGACCCCGCTGTCCCGCAACGGGACAGCGTGAGCGACGCACTGCGCCACCGGGTACTGGTCTGCGCGGCACTGGGCCTGCCGGTACTGCTGCTGGCGATGGTGCCCGGCTGGCAGTTCCGGAACTGGCAGTGGTTCTCGCTCATGCTGGCGGCCCCCGTCGTCGTCTGGGGTGCGTGGCCCTTCCACCGCGCGGCGTGGACGAACCTGCGTCACGGCGCGGCGAGCATGGACACCCTCGTGAGCCTCGGTGTCCTCGCGGCGTTCACCACCTCGCTGGTGGCCCTCTTCGTCGGCGATGCCGGGGAACCCGGCACCCACATGGAGTTCTCCCTGCTGCCGGCGCGCGGTTCCCACCGCGACGATCTCTACCTCGAGGTCGCCGCCGTCGTCACGGTGTTCGTCCTCGCCGGGCGATACCTCGAGGCCCGCGCCCGGCGTCGTTCCGGAGCTGCCCTGCGGGCCCTGCTCGCGCTGGGCGCCAAGGACGTCGGCGTGCTGCGCGAGGGTCGTGAGGTCCGTATCCGCGTCGCGGAGCTGCGCACGGGTGAGGAGTTCCTGGTACGCCCCGGGGAGACGGTCGCCACCGACGGGATCGTCATCGAGGGCGCCTCGGCACTCGACGTGAGCCTGCTCACGGGCGAGTCCGTCCCGGTCGAGGTCGGCGCGGGTGACACCGTCGCGGGCGCCACGGTGAACACGGGTGGCCGCCTCGTCGTCCGCGCGACCCGGGTGGGTGCGGACACCCAGGTCGCGCGCATCGGGCGCCTCGTCGAGGCGGCCCAATCGGGCAAGGCGCAGGCTCAACGCCTCGCCGACCGGGTATCCGCCGTCTTCGTGCCGGTCGTCCTCGTGGTGGCGCTCGCCACCCTGCTCGGTTGGCTGCTCAGCGGAGCCGGGGTGGGGCAGGCGGTCACCACGGCGGTCGCCGTCCTGGTCATCGCCTGCCCGTGTGCGCTGGGTCTCGCGACCCCCACGGCCCTGCTCGTGGGGACGGGTCGCGGCGCACAGCT
>JBPBQU010000014.1:0-10254 GCA_050955085.1 Janthinobacterium lividum
GCGGCGGCCGGTCGCGCACCCGACGTCGCTCTCGTCCCGGTGGGCGGGTGGGGCCATACCCTCGGTCCGCACCACCTCGACCCGCGCCAGGGCGCGGCACTCTGCGCCCGGGTGGGTCCGCGGTTCTCGATCCCCGTGCACTGGGGGACCCTGCACCCGATCGCGCTGGCACGCACGATGGGCGACCGGTTCGTCGAACCCGGCGCGACGTTCGTCGAGGAGCTCACGCGTCGCGGCGGGTCCGTCCCGGTGCAGTTACGGATCGGGCAGCAACTGCTCCTCGATCCCACCGGTGCCCCTACCGGCGAATGTGATCACGGCACGGTGTAACCCGCGGCGCGGAACAGTTCGTACCACTCGGCGCGGGTCAGGGTGACGTCGGAACCCCGGGCGGCCGCCGCGACGCGCTCGGGGTTCGTGGTGCCGAGGACGACCTGCGTCTTGGCCGGGTGACGGGTGATCCAGGCCGTCGCGATCGCCAACGTCGCCACGCCGTACTGGGCCGCGAGCCGGTCGAGGACGGCGTTCAGCTCGGGGTAGTCCGGGTTGTCGAGGAACACCCCGTTGAAGAACCCGGCCTGGAAGGGTGACCACGCCTGCACGGTGATGCCGTGCAGGCGGCAGTAGTCGAGCGTCCCGTAGTCACGCGAGATCGACTGGTCGAGGGCCTGCATGTTCGCCGCGACCCCCTGCGCCACCAGCGGTGCGTGCGTGATGGACAGCTGGAGCTGGTTCGCCACCAACGGCTGGTTCACGAACTTGCGCAGCAGGTCGAGCTGGGCGGGGGTGTGGTTGGACACCCCGAACGCGCGGACCTTGCCCGCGGCGGAGAGTTCGTCGAAGGCCCGGGCGACCTCCTCGGGTTCGACGAGGGCGTCGGGACGGTGCAGCAGCAGGATGTCGAGGTAGTCGGTCTGAAGGGCGGCCAGCGAACCCTCGACGGATTCGAGGATGTGCTCGTAGGAGAAGTCGAAGTACGGACCGTCCGCGACGATGCCGCACTTGGTCTGGATCGTGAGTTCCGCCCGCTGCGAGGCCGTGAGTTTCATGGCCTCGGCGAAACGCCGTTCGCAGGCGTGCGGGGAGCCGCCGTACACGTCCGCGTGGTCGACGAAGTCGATGCCGGCATCGCGGGCGGTCCCCACGAGTTCACGCACGGCCGCGTCGCTCATCTCGGGGATCCGCATCAGCCCGAGGACGACCTCGGGAACGGTGATGTCCGTTCCGGTCAGGGTGAAGGTCTTCACGGTGCTCAGGCCTCCGAGAGGGTCGCGAGTTCGGCAGCACTCAGGACGAGGGTGGAGGCGCCCGCGGAGTCCTGGATGCTGGTGGGCCGGGAGGCCCCGGGAATCGGGAGGACGACCGGGGCCAGTGCGAGTTCCCACGCGAGGGTGACCTGCTGCGGGCTCACGTCGTGGTCCTCGGCCACCTTCGCGAAGGCCGCGTGCCGGGATCCGAGGTCCGCGGCGTTGGAGATGCCGCCCAGTGGGGACCAGGGCAGGAACGCGATGCCGAGCTCCGCGCAGTGCTCGAGCTCGGCCTGGCTGGAGCGGAACGCGGGGGAGAACTGGTTCTGCACCGAGACGAGGCGAGAACCGAGGACGGAGTTCGCCTCGTCGATCTGGGCGATGGTCGCGTTGGAGATCCCCGCGAGCTGGATCACACCCTCGTCGAGAAGTTCGGCGAGTGCCCCGATCGAGTCGGCGTAGGGCACGGTCGGGTCCGGGCGGTGGTACTGGTAGAGCCCGATCGCCTCGACCCCGAGGCGCTTGGCGGACGCCTTCGCGGCCTGCTTGAGGTAAGCGGGAGCGCCGTTCAGCGTCCAGGACCCGTCACCCGGGCGCAGGTGGCCGCCCTTGGTCGCGACGAGCACCTCGGAGGTGTCGGAACCCCAATTCCGCAGGGCCTCGGCGAAGAGTGCCTCGTTGTGGCCGACCTCGTCCGCGTCGCGGTGGTAGGCGTCGGCGGTGTCGAACAGGGTGATCCCGGCCTCGAGGGCCGCGTGAATCGTGGCGACGCTGCGGTCGCGGTCCGGGCGACCTTCGATCGACATCGGCATACCGCCGAGACCGATCGACGAGACGGTCCGGCTTCCCAAGCTTCGTTGCTCCATGCCACGACCCTATGAACCGGGCAGGCAGAAGTCCAACGACGCCGATGTCCTCCGGGGTGAGACGTCCGTGGGGGATCAGGGCTTGCGGGCGACGGCGAAGGTTCGAAGGAAACCGAAAGGAGTTCCGTAGGGTTTGGTCGGGTACGCGGCGCGCAGCAGGGTGGCGTACTCCCGCTCGAACTCAACCGCCTCGGGTGCGGTGAGCACGTCGAGGACCGGCCGCAAACCGGTGCCCCGCACCCACTCCAGCACCGGGTCCGCGCCCTGGAGGACGTGGTGGTACTCCGTCTGCCAGACGTCGGCCTGGAGACCTTCCCCCGCGAGGAGGTCGAGGTACTGCGCAGGGGTCGAGACGGCGAGGCTGGAACGCAGGACCCCTGCGAGGCGGTGGCGCCACGGCGGGGATTGCGAGAGTTCCCGCATGATGCGGTGCGAGGGTGCGTCGAGATTACTCGGGACCTGCAACGCCAGCCAGCCACCGGGTCCCAGTTGTCCCGCCCAGCGGGTGAGCAGGTCCCGGTGGTTCGGAACCCACTGCAGGACGGCGTTGCTCACCACGACGTCGACCCCGGTGGCGTCGAACGCGTCGGCGTCCGCGACTGAGTACTCCACCCCGGCATGCCGCGGTACCTTCGCGATCATGTCCGGGGAGGAATCGAAACCCTGCACCCTCGCCCGCGGCCAGCGTTGCTTGAGGGTGGCGGTGAGGTCTCCTGCACCGCAACCGACATCGACGACCCAGGCGGGGTCGGTGGCCCCGATCTGGGCGGTGAGGTCACCGAAGGGACGGCTGCGGTGTCCGGAGAACAGGGCGTACTGGGTGGGATCCCATGTCACGAGGCAACCCTACGCAATGACCCGCCGCAATGACCCTCGCACAGCGCTCTCTTGCACAGAGACCGTACGCAGAAGCGGCGAAACCCTCGCGCGGGGATCATCGGCCGGCCGGGACGTCGCTACCGAGCGACTGCGGCGTCGAGAGCTGTGACCCGGTGCGGAGCAATATGACCTGTTGCGGAGCGATACGACCCGGTCCGGTGCGATACGACCCGGTCCGGTGCGATACGACCCGGCCCGGAGCGATACGACCCGGAGCGATACGACCCGGCGCGGAGCGGTACGGAGACATGCGTCCTTCCCGGTCGAGCGTCCTCTCAGGGACGCTGATCCAGTGGCACGCCCTCGGCGCTCACGGTGACGCGGACCCGTGTCCCGTACGGCAGGACTTCGACGTCCTCACTCGCTGGGTCGACGATCAGCAGGCCCCGCTGTCGGGTCTGCTCGCGCAGTTCGGCATGAACCGCGCGGAGCACGTCGTCGCTGCATCTCTGCCATTCGGTGTGGGTGACGACGGTAGCCAGGACGACGTGCTGGTTCATGCTCATGGTGGCCCCTGGATCGACGCGGTCGCTGATCGCTGACGGATACCAGGAGCTCGCGTTCATCAGCCGGGCGTCCGACGGGTCCGGGTCGGTCACCTCACCCTGAACCCTGCCGCAACGGCGCCGAGTTCGCCTGTCGGTGCCTGTCGGTGCCTGTCGGTGCCTGTCGCAGCCTGTCGCGATGACGAGTGCCGGACCCCGGGCCGGTGCCACGCGGACCGCAGTCCCCTGCCCGCGAACCATCCAACGGGTTCGTAGCCAGTTCGAGCACCCGCTGCGGGGTGGGAAACGTGTTCCTCACCTGCGGGAAACGCCGCTGTAACCGGCGGGGTGTCTACTGCCGGTGGATGAGGACATCCCAGGTGAGACAGATCGAGGAGGACTGATGACCGCTCCTGCCGAACCCGCCATCGCACTGCTGTCCCGCGTCGACCAGCGGCTGGACGGCGCCACCCAGTCGCTGGCGAGCATGGCCAAGGCGGACGGCGTCCGCTACCTGCTGGCGACGTTCACCACGCTGACCGGGAAACCCTGTTCGAAACTCGTCCCGGTCTCGGCTGCTGACGAGTTGCAGGCCGAGGGTTGTGGGTTCGCCGGTTTCGCAGCCGGAGCGATGGGGCAGGTGCCCGCCGACCCCGACGTCGTCGCCGTGCCCGATCTCTCCTCGTACACGCCGTTGCCCTTCGTCCGCCCGGGTCTGGCGATGGTCCACTGTGACCCGCACGTGAACGGCGTCCCGTACGCGTTCGCACCGCGGGTCATCCTGCGTGAGCAGCTGCGCCGGGCCGCCGAACTCGGGCTGTCGCTGTCGGTGGGGGCGGAGGTCGAGTACTTCCTCGTCCGCCGCGGCGGCGACGGCAGGATCGTGACGGCCGACGCCTCCGACGACGCGGATCAGCCCTGTTACGACGCGCGCGGGGTGACCCGGATGTACGACCACCTCGCCGCCGTCTCCGACGCCATGGACCAACTCGGCTGGGGCCCTTACGCAAGTGACCACGAGGATGGGAACGGGCAGTTCGAGCAGAACTTCCACTACGCCGATGCCCTGACCACGGCCGACCGGGTGACCACTCTGCGCTACGTGATCCAGATGCTCGCCGAGCGGCGCGGAATGATCGCGACCTACATGCCCAAACCCTTCACCGATCGCACCGGCAGCGGGATGCACCTGCACCTGTCGCTGTGGGGTCACGAGGAAACCGGTGGGGGGGCGCGGTTCCCCGCCGTAGGGGAGGACGGGTACGGGCTCGGGCTCTCACCGCTGGCTTACTCCTTCATCGGCGGGTTGTTGGAACACGCTCCCGCCATGCAGGCCTTGCTGGCCCCCACGGTGAACTCCTACAAGCGCAGCGGCGCGACCTCGACGACCTCGGGTGCGACCTGGGCCCCGCGGCAGGCGACCTATGGTGGCAACGACCGCACCCACCTGGTCCGGGTTCCCGATCCCCATCGGGTCGAACTGCGCTCGGGTGACGGCGCGGCGAGTTCGCACCTGGCCGCCGCGGCGGCTCTGGGGGCGGGTCTGGACGGCATCCGCCGCGACCTGGATCCGGGGGCCCCCGGTGCCGCCCGCCGTGGCGCGCCGCAGCTGCCGCGCACCTTGTTGGACGCCGTCGCCGCTCTGGAGCAGGACGCCGTCGTCAGTGGTGTGCTGGACGCCGTCGACCCCACGGCCGGGGTCGCCCGGTACTACGGCGAGCTCAAGCGCGAGGAGTTCTACGCCTGGCACGCGCGGGTCAGTGACTGGGAGATCGATCGCTACCTCACCTCGGTGTGAGGGAGCTGCCCGCGGCTAGACACTACGAGGAAACGATAGATATCGTCAGGAAACAATCTCGGGTGACCGGGCCCCGAACGACGACGGAGGACGCCGATGTGCGGTATCGCTGGTCTGCACCTGCGCGATGAGAGTCTGGCGCCGCAGCTCGGTGCGCTGCTGCAGTCGATGCTCCGCCAGGCCGCCGAGCGGGGCACCGACGCGGCGGGTGTCGGCATCTACGGTGACGCGGTTCTGAACCCCGCCGGGCGGTCCACGGTCTGCGTGATCGACTCCCCCGTGAGCCCAGCCGACGCCGCAGCCTTGGTGGACTCGGCCCTGTGGGACTCGGCGCTGTTGGACTCGGCCCTGCTCGATTCGGCCCTGCTCGATTCGGCCCTGCTCGATTCGGCTGGCCCTGGCCCTGGCCCTGGCCCTGGCGGTGGCGGTGGCGGTGGTGTCGTGCAGGCGCGCGGGGCCGGTCAGACCACCGTGTTCACCGCCCCGGTACCCCCCGGGCTGCTCGCGGCCACCGTGGCCTCGGTGCTTCCCGGCGCCGTGCTCACCAGCCGCGGGAACTCCCTCGCCGTCATGAAGGGCACCGGGCATCCCGACGACCTCGCCGCTGCCTTCCGGCTCGGTGAGGCGAGCGGTTACCAGGGGGTCGCGCACACCCGGATGGCCACCGAATCGGCCGTCACGTCCACCGGGTCGCACCCGTACTCCGTCGGCCCGGACCAGTGCATGGTCCACAACGGGTCCTTCGCCAACCACGCCACCATCCGTCGTGAGTTGATGGCCGAGGGCATCACCTTCGACTCCGAGAACGACACCGAGGTCGGAGCCCGTTTCGTGGCCAGGCAACTGGCCGACGGTGCCGACGTGGACAAGGCGCTGCGGTTGTTGTGCGAACGATTCGACGGCTTCTACACGCTCCTCGTCGCGACGGAGAACTCCTTCGCCGTCGTCCGCGACGCCATCGCCTGCAAACCCGCGATCATCGCGGAGACCGACCGGTGGGTCGCCATGGCGAGTGAGTACCGCTACCTCACCGGACTGCCCGGGGTGGAGTCCGCCCGCATCTTCGAGCCCGAACCGGAAGTGGTGTATTCGTGGGAACGCTGACGCAGGACGCCGCGGACGCGACCGGTACTGGTACTGGTACTGGGAGTGGGACCACGGGCACCACCATCGACCTGCGCGTCAGCACCACCCGCGCGCTGAACTCGACCTTGCACGCCCTCCCCGAGAACGACTCCGGTTCCTTCCGGATCGTGAACCCCGACGGAACCCACGCCGTGGCGGTCGGGTTGAACCGACCGGTGTCGGTGTCCGTCGAAGGTCACGTCGGGTACTACTGCGCCGGTATGAATCAGCTCGCCTCCGTCGAGATCCACGGCAACGCCGGTGTCGGGGTGGCCGAGAACATGATGTCCGGGCGGGTGCACGTCCACGGTGACGCCTCCCAGTCCGCCGGCGCCACCGCCCACGGTGGCCTGCTGGTCGTGGACGGCAACGCTTCGGCCCGCTGCGGCATCTCCATGAAGGGGGTGGACATCGTCGTCGGCGGGAACGTCGGGCACATGAGTGCGTTCATGGCCCAGGCCGGCCGGCTCGTGGTCTGCGGTGACGCCGGTGACGCCCTCGGCGACTCGATCTACGAGGCCCGCCTCTACGTCAAGGGTCAGGTCGCCTCGCTCGGAGCGGATTGCGTCGAGAAGGAACTACGTGCCGAACACCTGGCCGAACTCAGCGACCTCCTCACCGCCGCAGGGCGCGACGACGACCCGATGTCCTTCCGCCGCTACGGCTCCGCGCGCACCCTGTACACCTTCCACGTCGACAACACCTCGGCGTACTGAGCCGGACCGGACAGGAGTTCCAGACGTGAACGAAGAGTTCGCCGCGCAGGGTCTGCGGGAGTCCGCGACGTTCGACCGCGCCACCATCGCCGCCATCCAGCAGGCGGCCCGCACCGGGATCTACGACATCCGCGGTGGTGGCGCCAAGCGCAAGCTGCCGCATTTCGACGACCTGTTGTTCCTCGGGGCCAGCATGTCCCGCTACCCGTTGGAGGGGTATCGGGAACGTTGTGACACCGACGTCGTCCTGGGGGGTCTGAACGCGAGGTTCCCACTCCGGCTCGCCACTCCGGTGACCATCGCGGGCATGAGCTTCGGTGCGCTCTCCGGGCGGGCCAAGGAGGCGCTGGGCCGCGGTGCCAGTGCGGTCGGAACGTCCACGACCACGGGTGATGGCGGCATGACGGACGAGGAGCGGGGTCACTCCAACCATCTCGTCTACCAGTACCTGCCCTCGCGTTACGGGATGAACCCCGATCACCTGCGCGCGGCCGACGCCATCGAGATCGTCCTCGGTCAGGGTGCGAAACCCGGCGGCGGCGGGATGTTGCTGGGTCAGAAGATCACCGATCGCGTCGCCGGGATGCGCACGCTGCCCGTCGGGGTCGACCAGCGCTCGGCGTGCCGGCACCCCGACTGGACCGGTCCGGACGACCTGTCCATCAAGATCGGTGAACTACGTGAGATCACCGACTGGGAGAAACCGATCTACGTCAAGGTCGGCGCCTCCCGTCCCTACTACGACGTGAAACTCGCGGTGAAGGCCGGCGCCGACGTCGTCGTGGTCGACGGCATGCAGGGCGGGACCGCTGCCACGCAGGACGTCTTCATCGAACACGTCGGCATCCCCACCCTCGCCGCGATCCCCGAGGCCGTCCGTGCGCTGCAGGAGATGGGTGTGCACCGCACGGTCCAGCTCATCGTCTCCGGGGGGGTGCGCAACGGTGCCGACCTGGCCAAGTGCATGGCGCTGGGCGCGGACGCGGTGGCCATCGGCACGGCCGCGCTCATCGCCCTGGGCGACAACGACCCGGCCCTGGACGCGGAGTACCGCAAGATCGGTTCGGCAGCCGGGTACTACGACGACTGGCAGGCCGGGCGGGACCCGGCGGGAATCACCACCCAGGACCCGGAGCTGCAGAAGAACTTCGACCCCGAGGTCGGGGGTCGGCGGTTGGCGAACTTCGTGCGGGTCATGACGATGGAGGCGCAGATCATCGCCCGGGCCTGCGGCAAGGCCCACCTGCACCACCTCGAACCCGAGGACCTCGTCGCCCTCACCGTCGAGTCCGCGGCCATGACCCGGTTGCCGTTGGCCGGTACGTCGTGGATCCCCGGCCAGGGGTTGTGAGCACCCGCCCGACCTGAGAGTCGCCGCGAGGGGAGGAGGTGGACGACATGATGCAGCGGTGACCACTCTGCTCCGTTACCGCGACGCCCCACAGCAGCGCTGGCGCAACGGGCGGGGGAGCACCCGCGAGCTGCATTCCGGGGACGGGTGGCGACTCAGCGTCGCGACCCTCACGCAGCCGGCGGAGTTCTCTCGCTTCGACGGGCTGGACCGCACGTTCGTGATGGCTGCCGGTGAGGTCGAGCTCTCGATCGGGAGCACCGTCACGCACCTGGCCCGCGGGGCCATCACCAGGTTCCCCGGTGAGACCCCGGTCACGGGGACACCTCTCGTCGGTCGGGCGGACGCCGTCAACGTCATGACCCGTCGGGGGCGAAACGTCGCGGTGGTGTCCGTGCAGGTCCTCGACGGTCCGGGCCCCGCCGCCGACGCCCTGGTGTTTTTGGACGGCGGGGCGTGCGTCGGTGGGCAGACCCTGGAGGTGTTCGATGCCGTCTTACCGGGGTCGTCGGGGGTGTCGGGGTCGTCTGAGTTGTCAGGGTCGGGTGTGGTGCAGTGCCGCGGCGCTCTCGTCGTGGTGATCAGGATCGAGAACGGGCGGGAGGACAGCGCGTGAACACCTCGGATTACCTCGTGGTCGGAGCCGGGCTCGCCGGCGCGGCCACGGCCTGGCGGTTGGCCCAGCGCGGACATCAGGTGACCCTCGTGGAACGGCGCACCCCGGCCGCCGCGGACGGCAGTTCGCACGGATCGGCGCGCATCTTCCGATTCGCCTACGCCGACCAGCGCTACGCAGACCTCGTCGTGGCCTCGCTCCCCGGTTGGCGCGAACTCGAAGGCGTGCACGGCGCGCCGCTGATCACGGCGACGGGCACCCTCGATCTCGGCGCTGAACGCGACCCGCACGCTCTCGCGCACATCCTCACCGCCGCCGGTGTGGAGCACGAACTCCTCCCGCGCGCACAGGCCCTGGCCCGCTGGCCACAGCTGATCGCGGACTCCGACGTCCTGCACCACAGCGGTGGTGGAGTCATCGACGCCGAGGGGGCCGTGAACGCGATGGTCGCTGCGGCGGTGGCCGCGGGAGCCCGGCTCCGGACCGACTGGCCGCTGGCCCGGCTTCAACGCACGGGTGCCGGTTTCGTCGCGCACTGCGTCGACGGGCGCAGCGAATCCGCCGGCCATGTCGTGGTCAGCGCCGGTGGTTGGTTGCCCGATCTGCTCGGGGCGTTGTCGCTCCCGACGGGTTTCCTCTCGTCCTTCCCCCCGCTGCAGGTCCGGGAGGAGAACGCGTTCCACTTCCCCTATGCCCTGGACGTGGCCCCCGCCGGGAGTTGGCCGACGTTCATCCACAAGCGCGCCGACATCCAGGTCTACGGCCTCCCCGGTGGCCGCGACGCGCAGTTCCGCGGGCAGAAAGTGGCCGAGTTCAACGGCGGCCGGGTGCTGCGCTCGGCGTCGGAACGCTCCGGGGTGATCGATCCGGCGAACCGCGCGCGGGTCGTGGATTACGTGCACCGGTTCCTGCCCGGGTTGGTCCCCGAGCCGTACGCGGAGACGACCTGCCTGTTCACCACCACCCCGACCGAGGACTTCGTCGTCGACGGGGCCGAGGGCGTCACGATCGTCTCGCCCTGTTCCGGGCACGGTGCGAAGTTCGCGCCGCTGATCGGTGAGATCGCCGCGGACGTCGCCACCGGGCACGGCACTGCGCCGGAGTTCTTCCGGGTGGGGGTGGGTGGCGGTGCCTGAGACGAACTCGGACACGACGGCCGGTTTGCTCGGGC
>JBPBQU010000015.1:0-10163 GCA_050955085.1 Janthinobacterium lividum
AGCCGATTCGGTGGTCGCGACGTCCCTGCACAGTTGTCCACATGCTGGGGACAGCCATGTGGACGACGAGGTCGCCACCGGTGGACAGAGCGGTGGACGAAGGGTGGATCCCGCAGGCAAGGGCTGTGGACGACGGTGGACAGGTCGACGCCGCCGCATCGCGTTGTGGACAACCGGACGGCCGTGTCCCCAGGGGGTACACAGGCCCCGAGACCCCTCGAACGCCCGCTGACCTGCATGAAGACTCCGTTGTCCACAGCTTCCACAAGGGTGACTATGACGACGAACTCCTCAGCAGATGGATCCGCCAACCCACGTCTGGTGTGGACAACTACTGGGGACGAGCCTCGACGAGAGGTAGTGGGACACAGACCGCGCCTCGATAGCCTGTCGCGACGCCGTCCGACCGTGTTCACTCCAGGCCCGGGCCTCCACTACTGTCGGAGACTGTTCCTCGTTCAGCTTTCCTGGTTGGTCAGGACAGCGCCCGATCGTCGAACACCGATGACGAGCACAGAGACCACGACGACCGACGAAGACCAGCTGTACGAACGATGAGAAGGCGGTGCCCGGTGGAGTTGCAGGTGGAGCGTGACGTGCTGGCCGACGCCGTCGCGTGGGCCGCCCGGGCACTCCCGTCCCGGCCCCCCGTCCCCGTCCTCGCGGGTGTTCTCATCGACGCCTCGGAAGAAGGCAGCCTGCGGCTCTCGACCTTCGACTACGAGGTCTCCGCCCGGGTCGAGGTGTCGGCAGACGTCCGTACCGGTGGCCGGGTACTGGTGTCCGGACGTCTTCTGGCCGATATCTCCCGAAGCCTGCCGAACCGGCCGGTGACCTTGACGACCGAAGGTTCCAAGGTCGTCGTGACCTGCGGAGCGAGTCGCTTCACGTTGTTGACGATGACCGCCGACGAATACCCGTCCCTGCCGTCCCTCCCCGAGGCTTCGGGCGAGATCCCGGGCGTCGAGTTCATCGAGGCGGTGGCTCAGGTCACCATCGCGGCGAGCCGGGACGAGACACTCCCGATCCTCACCGGTGTCCGGATGGAGATCGAGGGCGACAAACTCACCCTCCTCGCGACCGACCGGTACCGCCTCGCCGTCCGCGAACTGCGATGGCACCCGTCGCGTACCGACCTCTCGACGGTCGCGCTGGTGCGCGCCCGGACGTTGTCGGACGTGGCACGTTCGCTGGGGGGCACAACCGGACTGACGATGGCCCTGGCCGACGGCAAGAGCGACCTCATCGGCTTCCAGGCCGCCGGTCGTTACTCGACGTCCCTACTGGTCGACGGTGAATACCCGAAGGTCCGCGCTCTCTTCCCGGCTGAATCCCCCACACACGCCGTCGTCTCCACGACCGCACTGACCGAGGCGGTCAAACGCGTCGCCCTGGTTGCTGAGCGCAACACGCCTGTCCGGTTACGTTTCGAGGACGGCGTGTTGTCCTTGGAAGCAGGTCAGGGTGAGGACGCGCAGGCGACAGAAGCCCTGGAGGCCAGCCTGGTCGGGGAGAGCATCGCCATCGCCTTCAACCCTCAGTTCCTCCTCGATGGTCTCGGGGCGCTCTCTGCGCCCTTCGCGCGTCTCTCGTTCACCCAGGCGACCCGGCCGGCGGTCATCACCGGCCAGCGCGAACTCGACGGGGATCACGACGACAGCTACCGGTACCTGCTGATGCCGGTCCGCCTCGCTGGCTGAGGTCACCCAGCCAGCACCGCCACCCGGTTCCGCCGGGAGAAGAAGGGGTCTTCCTGATGCACATCGGTCTCATCGGTCTGGGGAAGATGGGCGGGAACATGCGCGCCCGCCTGCGTGACAAGGGCCTCGAGGTGACCGGTTACGACCCGAACCCCGACGTCACCGACGTTCCCTCGCTCGCGGCACTGGTCGAGGCCCTGCCCTCGCCCAAGGTGGTGTGGGTCATGGTTCCCTCGGGCAGGGTCACCCGCGACACCGTGGCCAACCTCGCCCCACTGCTGAGTGACGGTGACCTCGTCATCGACGGCGGGAACTCGAAGTGGACCGACGACGAGATCAACGCGGCGTTGCTGGCCGATCGCGGCACGGGTTACATGGACTGTGGTGTCTCCGGTGGTGTCTGGGGTAAGGACAACGGGTACGGCCTGATGTGCGGTGGAGCCGAGCAGCACGTGAAGCTCGCCATGCCGATTTTCGACGCGCTACGCCCCGACGGGCCCCGTGAGGAGGGGTTCGTGCACGCCGGCGGCGTAGGTGCGGGTCACTACTCGAAGATGGTCCACAACGGCATCGAGTACGGCCTCATGCATGCCTATGCCGAGGGATACGAGTTGCTCGAGGCCAAGGGGATCATCCACAACGTCCCGGCGGTCTTCCAGGCCTGGACCCGGGGCACGGTCGTCCGCTCGTGGCTGCTGGACCTGCTCGTACGCGCGCTGCAGGAAGATCCCAAGCTCGCCGACATCAAGGGTTATGCCCAGGACTCCGGTGAGGGCCGCTGGACGTTGGAGCAGGGGATCGAGAACGCTGTCCCCATGCCCGTCCTCGCCGCGGCGCTCTTCGCCCGGTTCTCCTCCCGTCAGGAGGACTCCCCCTCGATCAAGGCCGTGGCTGCGTTGCGCAACCAGTTCGGTGGGCACGCCGTGACCGAGGCCGGTCCGTCCTCGGGCACCGGTTCCGTCAGCTAGGGCTTCGGCACGCGTGTACGTCGCGCACCTGTCCCTCATCGACTATCGCTCCTACCCCGAGCTGGAGCTCGACCTCCGGCCGGGGTTGACCACCTTCGTCGGGCTGAACGGTCAGGGCAAGACCAACCTCGTCGAGGCCATCGGTTACGTCGCCACCCTGGACAGCCATCGGGTGTCCGGGGACGCGCCGTTGGTCCGACAGGGAGCGGCCCGGGCGATCGTCCGGGCCGGGTTGGAGCGTGCGGGGCGACGGGCTCTGGTCGAACTGGAGATCACCCCGGGCAAGGCGAATCGTGCCCGGCTGAACGGTTCGCCGGTGCGACGGACCCGCGACGTGCTCGGCGTGCTGCGGACCGTGCTGTTCGCTCCCGAGGACCTCGCCCTCGTCAAGGGTGATCCGGGTGAGCGGCGCCGCTACCTCGACGACCTCCTCGTGAGCCGGTGGCCGCGGATCGCCGGCGTTCGCAGTGACTACGACCGGGTGTTGCGCCAGCGGACGGCGCTGCTGAAGTCGGCCGGGGCGGCGATGCGGTCCGGACGGGCGGACACCCACGCCCTCGACGTCTGGGACGAGCACCTCGCCACCCTGGGCTCCGAGCTGTTGGCTGCCCGGTTGACTCTGCTGGCAGATCTGCGGGAACCGGTCGCGACCGCCTACCAGGCGCTCAGCAAGGGCCAGGCGCACCTGACGCTGGGGTACCGCTCCTCGTTACCGGTCCTTGCGGCGGGTATCGCCACCACCGCAGGGGAGCCGGCCCCCCCGCGTGCAGAGCTGCACGGAGCCTTGTTGGCTGCCATGCTCGAGCAGCGCAAGGCCGAGCTCGATCGTGGGGTGTGCCTCGTCGGCCCGCATCGCGACGATCTCGTCCTGACGCTGGGCGACCTGCCCGCCAAGGGGTACGCGAGTCACGGTGAGAGCTGGTCCATCGCCCTGGGGTTGCGCCTCGCGAGCTACCGGTTGCTCCTCGCCGACGACACCACCGAGGACCCGGGGGGTCCGGTGCTGATCCTCGACGACGTCTTCGCCGAGCTGGATGCCGGGCGCCGCGAGCGTCTGGCGGAGGTGGTGGCCGACGCCGAGCAGGTGCTCGTCACCGCAGCCGTGCCGGAGGACGTGCCGGCGGCGCTGCGGGGTGCGGGTGCCGACCGGGTGCAGGTGAGTGCGGGGAGCGCAGTCCGTGGCGACTGACACCCCGGCCACCGGCCCTGGGGGGCTCGAGCCTGGAGCGACCGGCACATCGGACAGTGATTCCCGAGCTCGCGGGAGACAGGTTCCCGAGGCCGAGATCGATGTCGAGGGCGCGACCACCGGCGCCGACCTCGCTCGAACAGCGTTGGGGCGAGCGCGTGCGGCCGCCGCGGCCAGGGGTCTGCGCCCCGGGCACACCCCCCTCGGTGGTCGTCGCGCCGGTCCCGACGACACCTCGCGCACGGGGATGCGCCGGTGGCGCGGGGACGCCTCGTCCCGATCCGGGGCCTGGCCCGATGCCCGGGATCCGCAGACCCTGGACGCGACGCTGGGACGTCTCGTCGGCGAGCGGGGATGGGAACAACCGGTCGCGGTCGGTGGGGCGTTCGGGCGCTGGGACGTCGTGGTGGGCCCCGAACTCGCAGGTCACTGCACGCCGGAGACCCTCAAGGACGGCACGCTCGTCGTGCGTGCGGAGTCGACGGCCTGGGCGACGCAGGTGCGGCTGCTGACCAGCGTGCTCGTCCGGCGTCTGGACGAGGAGCTGGGCCACGGGGTCGTCACGACGGTTCTTGTCCGGGGTCCGCGGCCCCCGTCCTGGCGCAAGGGCGGGCGATCGGCTCCTGGTGGGCGTGGTCCGCGCGACACCTACGGCTGAAACAGTCGCGTCGAGTGGTGGCGGTGGAGCTCCCGGCCGCAGACCGGGCGCAGAACAGTCGGAGGGCTTGGTGGGTAGGTCCCCCCGACCCTCGAGGTCGATCCCGTCACAACGTGCTCTGGGACCCGCACAGCGCGAGTTCGGCCTCCGGTCAAGGTAGACTTCGGGAGAATCCTGGTGGTCGTAGGGTCTTTGGCGCCATGAGCTTTGCTCACCTGGTCGTCGCCTGCGTTGCCGCCGCTATGCGAGGGAGTGCACCCGCCCGTGCCCGACGAAGAGCCCAGTCTCGAGATCGACCCTGAGGACGTGCCGTCTCTCGCGCATGCCGTGACTCCTACCGGGGACACCCGGCCGGAGTACGGCGCAGACGCGATCACCGTCCTCGAAGGCCTCGAGGCCGTCCGCAAGCGCCCTGGTATGTACATCGGCTCCACCGGTGAGCGTGGTCTGCACCACCTCGTCTACGAGGTGGTCGACAACTCCGTGGACGAGGCCCTCGCGGGGTACTGCGACACCATCGACGTCGCCCTGCTCGCCGACGGTGGGGTGCGCGTCATCGACAACGGCCGCGGCATCCCCGTCGACATCATGCCCAATGAAGGTCGCCCGGCGGTCGAGGTCGTCCTGACCGTCCTGCACGCCGGTGGCAAGTTCGGTGGTGGGGGGTACTCCGTCTCCGGTGGTCTGCACGGGGTCGGGATCTCCGTTGTGAACGCACTGTCCTACGAACTCGACGTCGAGGTCCGCCGGCAGGGTCACGTCTGGCGGCAGTCCTTCGCCGACGGGGTGCCGGTGGCCGCACTCGTCATGGGTGAGGAGAGCGACACCACGGGAACCACGGTCACCTTCCGGCCCAGCCCCGTGACCTTCGAGACCACCGTCTTCGACTTCGAGACGCTGCGCGCCCGGTTCCAGCAGATGGCGTTCCTCAACAAGGGCCTCACCCTCACGTTGACCGACGAACGCCCCACCGCCGACGAGGCTGCCGAGGCCGAGTCGACCGACGACGAGCCGCTCCGCTCGGTTACCTACTGCTACGACGGTGGGTTGGTCGACTACGTGCGGCACGTCAACTCGTTGAAGAAGAACGAGCCCCTGCACGAGACGATCATCTCGTTGGAGGCCGAGGACACCGAGAAGGGGATCTCGGTCGAGCTCGCCCTGCAGTGGACGACCGCGTACTCCGAGTCGGTGTTCACCTACGCCAACACGATCAACACCTCCGAGGGCGGCACGCACGAGGCGGGTTTCCGCACCGCCTTGACGAACCTCGTCGTCGAGTACGCTCGCTCCCTCAAACTCCTCAAGGACACCGAGACCCTGGAGGGTTCCGACATCCGTGAAGGGCTCACGGCCGTCATCTCGGTGAAGCTGGCGGAACCGCAGTTCGAGGGTCAGACCAAGACGAAGCTGGGCAACACCATCGCCCGGACCTTCGTCCAGCAGCAGGTCCGCGAGCACCTCGGGCACTGGTTCCAGGCCAACCCGAAAGAAGCGCGGACCATCGCTACCAAGGCGCACTCGGCGTCGGTCGCCCGGATGGCTGCCCGCAAGGCCCGCGACGCGACCCGCAAGGGCCTCCTGGAGCGGAACTCCCTGCCGGGCAAGTTGAAGGACTGCCAGTCGAACAACCCCGCCGAGTGCGAGGTGTTCATCGTCGAGGGCGACTCCGCCGGTGGTTCGGCGACGCGTGGCCGCGATCCGCGGACCCAGGCGATCCTGCCGATCCGCGGCAAGATCCTCAACGTGGAGAAGGCCCGGCTCGACCGCGCGATGGGCAACCAGGAGGTGCAGGCGCTCATCACGGCGTTCGGCACCGGTATCGGCGACGACCTGAACCTCGAGAAGCTGCGCTATCACAAGATCGTCATCATGGCGGACGCCGATGTCGACGGGCAGCACATCCGCACGCTGTTGTTGACCCTGCTGTTCCGCTACATGAGCCCGCTGGTCGAGCAGGGTCACGTGTACCTCGCGCAACCACCGCTGTACCGCATCAAGTGGCAGAGCGGCGCGGCCCACGAATTCGCCTACTCCGACCGGGAGCGTGACGCGCTCATCGAGGCCGGACGGGCCGCGGGCAAGAAACTGCCCAAGGAGAACAACGTCCAGCGCTACAAGGGGTTGGGTGAGATGAACTGGGACGAGCTGTCGGAGACGACGATGGATCGGGAACACCGCACCCTGTTGCAGGTGACCCTCGAGGACGCTGCCGCAGCGGACGCGATGTTCTCGGTGCTCATGGGCGAGGACGTCGAGTCCCGCCGCGCGTTCATCCAGCGCAATGCGCGCGATGTGAGGTTCCTCGACGTGTGACGTTCCACCGGCTGGTGCCCACCAGTCGATGTTCCACGTGGAACAACCGTGTCGATGCCGTGATCTGAGAGGGAACCCGTCGTGACCGAGAGCACTACCGAACCACCCACCGGTGACCGCATCGAGCAGGTCGACCTGCAGCTGGAGATGCAGCGTTCGTACCTCGACTACGCGATGTCGGTCATCGTGTCGCGGGCGCTGCCCGACGTCCGGGACGGGTTGAAGCCCGTGCACCGTCGGGTGCTCTACGCGATGTACGACGGGGGTTACCGCCCGGACCGCGGGTACTCCAAGTGTGCTCGTGTCGTCGGCGACGTGATGGGTAACTACCACCCGCACGGTGACACCTCGATCTACGACGCTCTCGTGCGGCTGGCGCAGGACTGGTCGTTGCGTTATCCCCTGGTCGACGGACAGGGCAACTTCGGTTCTCCGGGCAACGACCCGGCCGCGGCCCCGCGGTACACCGAATGCCGGTTGGCGCCGCTGGCGATGGAGATGGTGCGTGACATCGACGAGGACACCGTCGACTTCTCGCCCAACTACGACGGCCGTCAGCAGGAGCCGGACGTCCTGCCGGCCCGGTTCCCGAATCTCCTCGTCAACGGTTCGGCGGGTATCGCGGTCGGGATGGCCACCAACATCCCCCCGCACAACCTCCGTGAGGTCGCAGACGGTGTCTCGTGGTTGCTGGCCAACCCGGAGGCCACCGACGACGAACAGCTCGCCGCCATGCTGCAGCGCATCAAGGGGCCTGACTTCCCCACGGGTGGGATGATCCTCGGCGCACGGGGCATCAACGACGCCTACCGCACGGGCCGCGGCTCCATCACGATGCGGGCGGTGGTGACGGTCGAGGAGATCCAGAACCGGACCTGCCTCGTCATCACGGAACTCCCCTACCAGGTCAACCCGGACAACCTGGCGGAGAACATCGCCCACCTCGTCCGCGACGGCCGGCTCACCGGAATCGCGGACGTCCAGGACCACACCTCCGGCAAGACGGGGCAGCGTCTCGTCATCATCCTGCGCCGGGACGCCGTCGCCAAGGTCGTGCTGAACAACCTCTACAAGCACACCCAGCTGCAGACGAACTTCGGCGCGAACATGCTGGCCTTGGTGGACGGGGTGCCGCGAACACTGCCCATCCATGTCTTCCTCAAGCACTGGGTCACCCACCAGCTGGAGGTCATCCAGCGTCGGACACGGTTCCGGCTGCGCAAGGCCGAGGAGCGGGCCCACATCCTGCGGGCGCTGCTCAAGGCCCTGGACGCCATGGACGAGGTCATCGCGCTCATCCGGGCGTCGGCGACGGTGGACATCGCCCGTGAGGGTCTGATGGAACTCCTCGAGATCGACGACCTGCAGGCGCGCGCGATCCTCGAGATGCAGTTGCGTCGACTCGCGGCGCTGGAACGCCAGCGGCTCACCGATGAGTACGACGAGCTGATGCGCAACATCGAGGACTACAACGACATCCTCGCCCGACCGGAGCGTCAGCGCCAGATCGTCGGGGACGAGCTGGCCGAGTTGGTGAGCCGCTACGGCGACGACCGTAAGACGCAGATCCTGGCCTTCGAAGGCGACATGTCGGTCGAGGACCTCATCCCGGTCGAGGACGTCGTCGTCACGGTGACACGCGGGGGTTACGCCAAACGCACCCGTACCGACCTCTACCGCGCCCAGCGCCGGGGTGGTCGGGGGGTCCGGGGGGCGAGCCTGCGCGAGGACGACGTCGTGGAGCACTTCTTCACCACGACGACCCACCACTGGCTGTTGTTCTTCACCAACCTCGGACGGGTCTACCGGGCCAAGGGTTACGAGCTCCCGGAAGGCGGCCGGGACGGGCGCGGCCAGCACGTCGCGAACCTCCTCGCGTTCCAACCCGGTGAGCGCATCGTCGCCCTCCTCGACATCGAGGACTACGAGCAGCGGGCCTATCTCGTGCTCGCGACGCGTGGGGGGATCGTCAAGAAGACCCGTCTCTCGGAGTACGACTCCAATCGCTCCGGTGGGCTCATCGCCATCAACCTGCGCAGCCACCCCGGTGCCGACGGGGGTGAGGAAGTGGACGACGAGTTGTTCGCGGCGACGCTCATCGACCAGGACGAGGATCTGTTCCTGGTGTCTCGCAAGGGCATGAGCGTGCGCTTCGAGGCCAACGACGAGACCCTGCGTCCGATGGGCCGGGCCACCTCGGGTGTGACGGGGATGAAGTTCCGCGGCGAGGACGAGTTGCTCGCCCTCACCGTCGCGCGGGACGACCTCGACGTGTTCGTCGTGACCGAGCTCGGTTATGCCAAACGGACCAAGATCGCGGAGTACCGCAGGCAGGGACGCGGTGGTCTGGGCATCAAGGTCGCGAAACTCGCAGAGGCCCGTGGTGACCTCGTGGGGGCGCTGACCGTCTCCGAGGATGACGAGGTTCTCGTCGTCATGGCCGGCGGTCGCGTCGTCCGCTCCCGGGTGGCGGAGGTCCCGTCCAAGGGTCGCGACACGATGGGTGTCACCTTCGCCAAACCCGAGGCGGGGGATCGCATCCTTGCCGTGGCCCGCAACGCAGAACGGGTGATCGACCAGGAGGTGGAAGCGGTCCTGAGCGAGTCGGTCGATGCGGTGGACACCTCGCTGGAGGATCTGGCCGGCCCCGGTGACGACCAGGCGGCTGCGGAAGGGGCGGATGCACCGCCGAACCGTGGAGTACCTGTGGAGGAACCCGAGAACGCCCCTGTGGAGGGTGCTGTCGATGGGTTACCGTCGCAGCAATCGCCCAGCCAGGGGGCGGACGAGACCGACTCCGGAGGTAGCGAGTGAGCCCGGCCGAACGCACGGCGTCGTCGTCGGCAGGATCGACCACGAGGCTCCCGGCGGAGGAGGTGGGGGCGGTCTCCTCGGCCCGCCCCGCCCGGGGCCGCAGCGCCAGTGGTGTGGACGCGGTGCCGCGTCGGGTTCGCCTGACCCTGGCGCGGATCGACCCGTGGTCCGTCACCAAGTTGTCGTTCCTGCTCTCGGTGGCCGTCGGGATCGCCCTCGTGGTGGCCACCGGGGTCGTGTGGAGCGTCCTGGACGGCATCGGTGTCTTCACCGATCTCAATGGTCTGGTGGCCGATGTCGTCGGCAACGAGATCAATGTCAACCTGCTCGACTACGTCGGGTTCGGGAAGGTCATCTCGCTGGCGACCGTCGTCGCAGTGGTGGACGTCGTGCTCCTGACGGCCCTCTCCACGATCCTGGCGTTCCTCTACAACGTGTCGTCCGCCCTGGTGGGTGGGTTGCACGTGACTCTCTCCGACGACTGACCCGTCGCCGGGCGTTGGGGTTGGACCGCTGCC
>JBPBQU010000016.1:0-10022 GCA_050955085.1 Janthinobacterium lividum
CAGGACGTTGTTCTCCGACACGTACTCGTGAACCTTCTCGATGAAGTACGGGTCGTCACCACCACCCCACCCGCTGGACAGGCTGCTGAGACCCCATTCGGCCAGGGCGATGGGTTTGTCGTGTTGCCTGCCGAACTCCGCCATCCACTTCAGGCCGTAGTCCTGGTCGTAGAAGTGGCCCCAGCGTGCGACGTACTCAGAAGGATCGAAGTTCTCACTGTGATCGTAGAGTGAGGCACCGATCGCGTCGACGTAGTCGTCACCGGGGTAGGCGAGGTCGGTGTCGAACGTGCCGAGCGAGTTACCGCTGCCGGGAGCCCACAGGAACGTGAACTTCTCCCCCTTCACGGAACGCATCGCCTCCACCACCTGGCGCCAGTACCTGACGTAGGAAGTGGGGTCCTTCTTCGCGCTCCACGTCTGGCAGGAGCAGTTCATCTCCCAGCCGAGGCGCACGATGGCGTTCGACTGGTCGGCGTCCACGAGGTTCTGCGCGACCTCGACGAAGTACCCGTTGTAGGCACCCGTCGCGCCCTTCTGGATGCTTGCACCCGATTCCGGAAGCATCGGTATCGACCAGTGCATGCGGTAACCATGGCCCCTCCACCAGTTCATCGGGTAGGGGTCGGTGATCTGTGACCAGCTCGTCTCCGGGAGGAACCCGGTGACGAGTTCGAGTTTGTCACCTGTCAGATCGGCGAAGGCGTTGGTGTCGTAGGACGGGCGGACGAACGCGCCGTGCAGCGTCGTCTTCCCGGCCTGGGCGGGCGCTGCCAGAACCAACGTCGCGGCCACCAGGGTGGCGCAGGCGATCATCGCCGTCCCGGCCCGGGCGGCCAGGGTGTTCCTCCTGCCTGCCCGGTCTCGGTGCAGGGTGCCGGTGGCCTCGGCTCGGTCGTCGTGGCGCGCAGGGGAGCGCGTGGTGAGGGGCATGGCTCTCTTCCGGGGTCAGGAGAGCGACGCGCACAAGAAGAGTTTCACCCGGCCTTGCCCCCCCTGACCGTATGACCCTTCCTGATGTCGCAACGTCACCCTCGTCGTACCGCTGCGCGGCATCAGATGGGGATCGGTAGGACCGATCCGGTGGCAATCTGCCGCACAGGGTGACTTTCACGCCAGTCTCGGTGACACGCTGCTGTTGTTTTTCCCCGGAGCACCGTGGCCGCGAACGTTCTTCGCGCAGGTCAGACAGGGTTTCCCGGCAGGACCACCCGTGAGGAGAGTTATTTCACAGTCGTGCTCCGTGGTTTCTCACCGAACCCTGCGGTAAGCCCTGCGGAAACGGGCCGCGACGGTGCGCACCGGCGCGGCGATCGGGCCGGAGGTGGCGAAGCGCAGATACTCCCGAGCCACCCGGGCGGGATCGTGGCGTCCGGCCGCAGCGGAACGGGCTCGTCGCGCCATCTCCCGGGTGCCCTCCGGGTCGTCGACGACAGCGCGGATGGCGCCGGCCAGGGACTCCACGGAGGCGGCCTCGTAGTGGCGACCCGTGCGACCGTCCTCGACGAGTTCAGCAGCGCCACCGCGATCGGGCACGACCACGGGGACACCGGCCAGCTGCGCCTCGGCGACGGTACGTCCGAGCGCCTCCTCCTCGTTCGCCACCACCATGCAGGCGAGACCGGCCATGACGTCCGCACGCCGCACCCGCCCCTCGAAGACGACCCGGTCCCCGAGAGCGTCGCGTGCCCGGGCCTGCAGCCGCTCGGTGTAGGCGGGGTCGAGGCCCGCGCTGCCACGCAGCACCAGGGTCACGTCCGGCAACCGCCGTACGGCTTCGACGGCCAGCTCGATCCGCTTGTCCGCGTCCAGGCGCCCGACCACGCCGACGCGCCGTCCGGCGGCCTGGTAGCTGCCCGCGTCACCCGTGTCAGCAGCGTCACCCGTGTCACCCGTGTCACCCGCGTCGACGGGCCGGGCGAGCACCAGGTGGGCCGTGTGGTCGGGATCGAGCTGACCGGCGGAGAACCGGCTGACCGCGATCACCCGGTCGAACCACCACGTCGAGAGGCGGATACGCGCCCGGCCCCGTTCGGTGGGCAGGTAGTCGTGGAGATCGAAGACCAGGGCCGGACGTAGGCCGGCCGGCAGCAGTCGCAGCGCGGCGAAGGGGGCCGCGAGGCGCAGACTGCAACAGACGAGGGCGTCCGGACGCTCGCGCAGGGCCGTGTCGAGCAGACGGGCGTAGAACCCGAGGCCGCGGGCGAGTCGTTTGCCATCACCCGGCCACTGCTCGACGAAGGTGGGTGCCTGCGCCAGGAGCCCGGTCTGCACCCCCTGCCGGGCGAGGTGCTGGGCCGTCACGAGCAGGCTCGTCTCTGCTCCCCACATGACGGCGCTCGTCGAGACGAAGACCAGGGGCGTTCGTTGCCGGCTCACCGGTTCACCGACTCACGGAGGTCAGGGGGGCGATGGGGGTCATCAGGGGGTGTCGTGCGCGGGGCGCGCGCTCGACGTCGATCGACTGCGCGCGGTGCGCGAACACCGTGGTGACCACGAGCCAGGCCACCAGCAGCATCAGGCGCGGTTTGTCCAGGATCGACTCGACCCCTCCTTTCCCGGCCAGGCCGAGCAGTACCCCGAGGACGGCGACCTGGAGCGGCAACAGCCGGGGCAGGCGGAGCAGGACGTGCACCGCACACCCGCCCAGCACCAGCACCAGCAGCGCGGTGGCGGGCAGGCCGAGGCGCAACGGGAGGTCGAGGTAGACGTCGTGCGTGAGGGTCGTCGTCACGGAGCGATGGGTGGGCCGGTCGTAGAGGTCGTAGTGGAAACCGAGTCCTCCACCCAGCCACGGTGACTCGCGGATGTTCTGCACGGCGATGCTCGCCTGGTCCAGGCGGGAGAGGCTGGACTCCACCTTGCCGGTGCGGCGGAAGGTGGAATCCACGACCTCGGAGACGAAGGCCGCGATGGTCGCCGCCTTGACCAGCCCCACCAGGGCGAGCGCGCCCAGGATCGCGCAGGCGATGCCGAGCGCATCACCCGTGGGCCGGCTGGTGCGCAGCCTCAGCAGGACAGCGAGGGCGAGGGGCGGCAGGGAGAACAGCAGTGCGGCCCGCTGGCCGCCCAGGCCGACGAGCACGACGGTCACGATCAGCAGGGGGAGTGCCACCAGGAGGCGGCTGCGGACGAGCGCGACGGCGCACCCGGCCGCAACGATCGTGTACGGGTCACCCCCACCCCCGGTGACGAGCAGTCCGAGGGCCACCAGCAGCGTCAACCAGGGGATCACGGCCTCGCACCGCCGCAGCAAGGGTGCAGGGGCTCCCGCCCACGCCACGATGAGGGCCCATGAGTAGAGCACGAGGTGCCACTGACCGAAGATCAGCCGGCCGTCGTTGCCGTTGGTCAATCCGGTGATCGTTCCCGCTGCCCACGCCGCGGTGATCAGCACAAGGGGCAGGACGACCGGACGCGGCAACGAGACGCGGCCGGCGAGGACGGCCACCGCACCGATCCCGAGCGCGGTCAGGGTCAGCAGGTCGGTGATCCTGAACCCGCCCGCTTTCAGACCGACCGCGTCGCTGGTCGCGCTCGGATAGACCCACACGTCCAGCAGGTTCACGACGACCGCGGCGAACGCCAGCGTGAACGCGACGCTCCCCGGCGCGACCCGGGGCAACCCGACCCCGGTGTCGAGGGCGGCGCTCGCGGCGGGTCCGTTGCCTGCCGGCGGTCTTGCGGATCGTCGGCGCAGCGCCTGCGGCGTCGGGAGGACCACCGGTCTCAACTCCTGCGGCCGACGCCGACCTCCCGTGGTCCGTTCACGTCGCCGTCCGGGAACGAGGGCGGTCCGGCGGGGAGGGTGACGGAGGTGGTGGCGAGGGCCCGTCCGCGCGCGGAGGCCACCGACTCCGCGACGAGGGCGGCGCACACGGCGAGCGCCACCCCGGCGACCAATCCGAGGCCGAGGCTGAGGAGCCAGCTCGGGCCGGTCGTCGAGGTCGGTGTGGTGGCGGGCTGCACGAGGGTCACCACCACGGGGCTCTGCACGCCGGTCTCGGCCTCGAGTCCGTTCACGGCGATCACCAGTTGGCGTCCGACCGCATTCGCGATGTCTGCGGCGCGCCGCGCCGAGGAGTCGGTGACGGTGATGTCGATGACGACGGTGTCGAGGGTGACCGACGTGGAGATCTCCTCGGCGAGCTGGCGGGGCGTGAGCGGGAGGCCGAGTGACGTCACGACGGGACCGGTCACGGTTTCGGTCCGGGCGAGAAGGGCGTAGGACTCGGCGCGGTTCTCCGCGAACTGCGAACCGGCCAACGCCTGATCCGGTGCCGCGAGGCTCGAGGGTGTGGTGACGAAGGCCTGCGCCGTCGCGTCGTACGTCTTCTCGTGCGTGAGCGTGAACGCGACCGCGACCAGCAGCGGCAGCAGGAAGAAGACGGCGACCAGCAGGCGCCTGCGCTGCAGGGCGTTCCAGAACTCACCGATGCTCACGTGCGGAGACCTCCCAGTCGTCGGCCTCGGCGACCCGAAGTTCGCGAGTGGCCGTTCAGTACACGCGGGACCTACCCGGTGCTCACCCCGGGTCGAGCGGAGCGTACCGTCTGCAACGTCGCGGAGCAGCACCTCGCCGCCGTTCCGGTCGGGGCGAACACGCTCCGTGGTGGCTGTGTCAGCAGTGGGTACCTACCTCAGGACCGGGTTCGCCACCGACGGTCGAGGGTGGGTGGCGCTCGCAGGAAACAGATCGAAGACGAATGTCGGGTCGGAAAGAACATCGATAAACCCTCCGCGGGTAGGTGGGGTCGACCTACCATCGGGAGCCGGAGGGGTTTCCACGGGGTGCGTCGGCAGGGTCCATGGCGTGGGTCGGACCATTCCCCGATAAGCCCGGGAGACGCAGGTCGAGGCGAGGAGCTGCGGGTGTGATGACACCCACCGCACACGCCATGGGCACTGCGCCGGGGTCGGGCACGAGTCGTGAGTGAGCGGGGGACGGGACGTGACAGACGTGTCTGAGGTGACGATCGGTGAGGCGCCCGATGTGGTCAGCAAAGTGCGCAGATCGCTGGGTCAGTCCTGGCGCAGAATGCGTTGCGAGAACCCGGTCGTCTCTCGCTACGGGTTCAACCTCGTCTCCTCCCTGCGTTACCGACGCAGGCCTCCCGCGCTCTCGGATGTGGCGCAGGACCTGACGACCAGGTTGCGGCGCGACGGGGTGGCGATTGCCGACAGCCGTCAGCTGCTCGGTGCGGACGCACACCTCTTCGACCGTGTCGAGGCCCGCGTCCGGGCGCTGCAGAAGGCGCACGCCGCGGAGATCGACGAACGGCGGGCTGCTCTCGCCCGGGGTGAGGTCGAGGCCCGCACCAAGGGTTACCTGGTCGAGCTGCTGGGACAGCGACCCGCGGTGGATCCGGGTGACCCGTTGCTGCAGTTCGCCATGCAGGAACAGGTTCTGGGTGTCGCGGAGGAGTACTTCGAGACCAGGGTGCGCCTGCACGACGTGAACGTCTGGCAGAACCTGGCCACCGATGCGCCGGCTTCGAAGTCGCAGAGATGGCACCGCGATCTGTTGGAGGACACCAAGATCCTCAAGGCGTTCCTGTACATCGACGACGTCCCCGCCGGCGCCGGTCCGCTGAATTACGTCAAGGGGACCAACACCTCTGCCGGGCGCAGGATCAAGTTGCCCGCACGCTGGGACGGGATCGGCTACCGGGTCGAGGAGGACCTCATCGACGCCACGTTCGACGAATCCACCATGGTCCGCGCGCTCGGGCGGGCGGGCGATGTCGCCTGGGCCGACACCCTCGGTCTGCACCGCGGTGGGCACGCGCAGACGGTCGACCGGTTGGTGGTCATGTACACCTTCTGCTCACCCGCCTGCTGTCGCCCCAAGACGCTCGTCCCGGCCCCTGGTGTCCCGCGGGCCCGTCTCTCGCGGGTCAGCCTGCGGCGCCGGACAGGGACCGCCTGAACACCCCGGCCGCAGGGTGAGCGCCGGGTGGTCGTTGCGTTCCGTCACCCGCTCAGGGCTCCCGGCCCGGTGATGTCCACGTCGCGAGACAACTGGTCGAGCGAGGTCACCCCGGGCAGGGCACGGCGCTCGCCTCCCGCCCACCGACCTGCACGACACGTTCGTGGCGACGAGCGCCCAGGTGCTCGTGACCGACGGCCGACCACCGTCAACGGTGTGCCGTGACGTCCGGCGAGTTCGGCTGGTGGAATCTTCGGAACCGGGTGAAGCGCGCGGGGGCAGGTAGTCTTGCGCAAGCTCAAGTCGGCCCGGCCCCAGGAATCGTCGTGCGAATTCGCGTCGCTGTGACCACCGATCGCATATGCCCTCGATGGTCGTGATCCGGGCGTTGTTCACCGGCCACCCCGAACAGGCGACCTTCCGCAGCATCATCGTCGATGACGTCGAAGAACAGCTGCCCCGCAGCTGTGACCTCCGACGGCTGGAGGGATACGTGAAGAAACTGGCCCGGTCCCGTGGTTGGCGCCTCGAGCAGAGGTTCGTCTCCTACGACGCGGCGGGCCAGTACGAGCTCTGCTGGTCCTTCCAGCGTCTGACCCCTCGCCGGACCGGTCGCGGTCGCTGACCTGCAGAGGTGCCCCCGGCAGGATTCGAACCTGCGACGCACGGTTTAGGAAACCGATGCTCTATCCCCTGAGCTACGGGGGCGACACCTGACGGGTAGCCGCCATGGACTGTCGTGAACCATACCGGGACCGCTGTCGAAGCGGGGTCCGGGCGTCTGACGCGCCGACGTCGGGGGTGTCACCGACACCCGTTCGGAGTCCCTAGACTCAAGAGGCGAGATTTTCTGACCGATGCCTCAGGTGGGTGTCGGGACGAGTCGACGGGGACTCCGCCACCCGGCCGACACCGTCCTCGAGGAGCCCCCGAATGCCCGCTGCAACGCTCCGCACCGCCTCGCGCTCCACCGTCCCCGGTCAGCGTCGCGCTCCGCGTCAGCACGCAGCGCTCGCTGCGATCAACGCCGCGCTCGCGGAATCCGGCTGCATCCTCGTCTTCACCTCGCCCACCGAGACGGGGTGCGTCGTGGCGTTCTACGACGCGCGCTCGCTGGCCCGGGCCGTCGACGTCATCTCCTCCGCCGCGCTGCGCAGCGGCGACGAGAGTCTCTCGGCGCGTGCGCGTCAGCACGGCAGTGACGCGTGGCGGGTGACCGCGCAGCCGCAGGCGTGGGCGGCCGAGGGTGACCCGCACGCCGCGGGCAACCGGTCCTCGACCACCTGGACCCTGGACATCCCGGCGGTGGACGTCGTGCCGACCGCCGCCGCGCTGCTGGCCTGACCCAGGTTGCCTGCCTGACCCAGGTTGCCTGCCTGACCCAGGTTGCCTGCCTGACGGGCGCAGGCTCGGACCTCGATCGGCGGGGGACGCGCTGCAGCTCATCCGGTCATTCCTGGTAGGGATCGGCCGCGGTCTCCACGAACCTGCGACGACCGTGAGGTCGCCGGTCACGATCCCCCGCCGACATCGCCGGTGGGTGCCGGAACGTCGGTGAGACCGCCGGACGAGTGGGCGTGGCGTGGCCGTAGCTGCCGACGTGGCCACCCGGGAGGTGTCGTCAGTCGGGACGTTCGACTCGCTCTCCCCGTCCGCGGGCGGCGCTCGACGACTCGCCACCCGTTCAGCACTTGTGCCACGGGCTGCGACGAGGGATGACAAGCTGTCATGCACCGGTCGACGATGATCGTCTCGAGAGCGAGCGAGGAGGTGGGGCACTGAACCGCGGGACGAGGCTGTGGCATCGGCTCATGGTGCGCACGACGCTGCAACGTCGCGTCTCCGTCATGGGCGGCGCGTTCCTCGTGGTCGTCTTGCTGCTGACGCTGTTCCTGGCGAACAGCCTGGACTCCTTGGGCCGCTCCGACGACGACCCGGTGAGCGTCACCCAGGACGCCGCGGCAGATCTCAACGCCTTCCGCGCGGATCTGGTGCGGGCCCAGACCACGCACTCCATGTACATAGCCGCCGCCGATGTCGACACCCTGGTGGCCACGGGTAAGTGCCGCGCGGCGCAGCTGGACATCCTCGCCAGCGCGCAGGCCGGCGTCCGGGCAGACATCGAGAAACTTCCCGCGCCCGTCCGGCCGCAGCTGGAATCCGCTCTCGACGACGTCGACAAGTGGCGAGCCGTGGCCGAGGAGCAGGCGGGTTACAAGGCGGCCGCGGACCGGCCCAATCTCGACCGCACCACTCGCAACGCCCCGGCCGCAGTGGCCTTCCTGAGCAGTTACGACGCCCTGCAGGAGGCGTCCGCGGCGATCGCGGCGGTCGGTCACGACGAGCTCACGAAGGCCGACGCCGAACGCGACGAGTCGCAGATGGTGCAGCTCATCGTCGCCGCGATCGCGCTGCTGCTCGTGCCCACCGCCCTCTACCTCGTCCGGCGTTGGGTGCTGCGCCCGCTGACGAACTTGTCTCAGCAACTGCGCCGGGTCGGTGGGGGGGACCTGCAGACCCCGGTCTCGCTGGCCGGTCCGCCCGAGCTCGCGGCGGTCGCCGCGTCCGCCGAGACGATGCGCCGACGAATCCTCGACGAGCTGGCTGACGCGGTCTCCGCTCGGGAGGCCCTGAAACAGGGTCAACCCCTGGTGGCGGAGGTGCGCGACCAGTTGGCTGCGCACGACCTGCCCCTCATGGCCGGGTGGGTCTCCGCCGCGGCCCTGCGCCCGGCGGAGGGGTTGCTCGCCGGTGACTGGTACGACGTGCTCCCGTTGCCGGACGGACGTTTCGCCGTCGTGGTCGCCGACGTGTCCGGGCACGGTGCGCGTGCCGGCATCGTCGCGATCCAGCTCAAGCGACTGCTGGAAGCCGCGTTGCATCTCGCGCCCGAGCCGGACCTCGCCCTCGCCATGGCGGCCCGGGTCTTCTCCGATGAGGCCGAGCGGTTCGCGAGTTGCGTCGTGGCCGTCGTGAACCCCGACTCCGGTGTGATCACCTACGCCAACGCCGGGCACCCCGCCCCGCTCGTCCTGCGTCGCGACGGGGACGAGGTCCGGGTCATCGCAGAGCTGGAGGCCACCGGTCCGCTGCTCTCCTGGCTCCACCTCGACACACCCGGTGCGTGGCGAACCCGGACGACATCGTTGGCGCCCGGTTCGCTCCTGGTCGTCTACACCGACGGGCTCACCGAGGCCCGGCCCACCGGCAGCACTGCGGAACTCGGTGTCGACGGGGTGCTCATGGCGCTGCGCGAGCTCCCCGAGCTGTCCCCGCAGGCAGTCGTCGACGAAGCCCTCGACGTGGCGCGTCGCTTCAGTGGAGGTCGTGCCCGCGACGACGTCACGCTTGTCGTGCTGGCCCGGGCAGGAGGAGTGGCCGACGGGGCGCTCGGAGCGGGTGAGCTTCCCGCGGTCCACGACGGCGCTGAACTGCGTGGTTGAGCAGCGCCGAACCCCTTGCGAACGGGTGCGGCACGCGCGTCGTACGCGCCCGGACGGCGTTGGGCGCCAACTATTGTGATGGGGTGAACCAGACCCCGGCCGTCTCCGCCGACACCACCCGGCGACGCTGGTGGAGTGAGGCCGCCGCGACCGGCGGGACCTCGGCACTCCTGGACTGCTCGTTCGACGCCGAGGCGGGTCTGGACCTGACCACGGCCCATCCCTCCGGGCTCGCGCAGCTGCTCGCCGGTGGGCCGACTCCGCTCTCCAGCCTGGTTCGCGAATCGGGTGCCTTCGCGCAGGCCCGTCGCCGCGCGCGCGCCGTCCACCGGCGTGCCGACGCGCTGCTCGCCGAGCGTGGGGTGCGTTCGCTGGCCGTTGCGGTCGGCACCGTGGGGTGGGTCATGCCGTCGTCGGCGGGGGAGTCGGCGGGGGAATCCGGAGGCGACCCGCCAGCCCGACTCCTGCCGCGTCGTACGCCGGTCCTGTTGCGCCGCTGCACGCTGACCCCGACCAATGCGGCGCTCGACGACTTCGTGGTGCGCCTCGCGCCCGAGGTCATCGTCAATCCCGTGCTGGTGCGGGTGGGTGGTGAGGAGTTGGGCGTTCGCCTCGACGCGGAGCGGATCGGGGCGGCGGTCGATGGCCAC
>JBPBQU010000017.1:0-9677 GCA_050955085.1 Janthinobacterium lividum
CCCGGCACACCGGTGTTCGTCATCGTCCCCAGCCCGCGCGGGCGGGACTCGCTGCACTCCAAGGTGGTCTCCAACATCCAGGAGGTACGCGCCCGTGGGGCCCGGACACTGGTCATCGCCGAGGTGGGCGACACCGCGGTGGAACCGTTCGCCGATGTCGTGATCCGCATTCCGCAGACCTCGACTCTGCTCTCCCCGTTGCTCGCGGTCGTCCCGCTGCAGGTGTTCGCCTGTGAACTCGCCACCGCGAAGGGTCTCGACGTCGACCAGCCCCGCAACCTCGCGAAGTCCGTCACCGTCGAGTGAGCCCCGCGCCGGCGGTTCTCGGCGTAGCCCCCCCGGTCGCTGGGCCACCCGGTTCGCGTGGGACGGTGACGACCTGTCGGAGGGGGCTGACCATGATCGTCGGAGTGGGGATCGACGTCGTCGACATCGCGCGTTTCGTGCGCCAGGTAGAGCGCACGCCGCGGCTGTTGGAGCGGTTGTTCGGTGACGGGGAGCGGAACCTGCCGGCCGAGTCGCTCGCGGCGCGTTTCGCGGCCAAGGAGGCGGTGGCCAAGTCGCTCGGGGCGCCCGTCGGGCTGGTGTGGCGCGATGTCGTCGTCGAGCGGGAGCAGGGTCACCGGCCGCAGATCGCGGTCAAGGGCAGCGTCGCGAAGATCGCCGCGGAGCTCGGTGTCGTGACCTTCCATCTCTCGCTCTCGCACGATGCGGGGATCGCGAGCGCCATGGTCGTCGCCGAAGGGCGCTGACGGGGTTGCCTGCAGGGCGCTGATGGGGGTTGCCCGCAGGGCGCTGACGGGGTCGCCGGAGGGCGTCGACGTGCGGAGTGCGACTCTCGGGATCGTGATCCCCGCGCACCCCGTCGAGACCGTCCGCGCGGCCGAACGCGCGGTCATGGCCAGGCTCCCCGAGTCGACGCTCATGCACCGGGCCGCGGCCGCCCTCGACGTGGAGTGCGCCGCGCGGTTGAGAGCCGCCGCCGGCGGGGTCGTGGGGCGCGAAGTCGTGGTGCTCGTGGGGTCGGGGGACAACGGGGGAGACGCGCTGCTCGCTGCTGCGCGGCTCGCCCGCCGCGGTGCGGGGGTCACGGTGCTGACGACGTCGCCGCACGCGCACGAGGCTGGTCTCGCCGCTGTCGCCAGCGCGGGGGGTCGCGTCCGCCCCTACCTCCGCGGCGACGAGAAGACCTGCGGTGCAGCCGATCTGCTGCTCGACGGGATCGTCGGCATCGGTGGGCGCGGTGGACTGCGCGATCCCCTCACCGCCCTGCCGGACGCCCTGGCGGGGGGCCGGCCCGTCGTCGTGGCCGTCGACCTCCCGAGCGGGCTCGACGCCGACTCCGGTGCGGTCACCGGCATCGTCCTGCGCGCCGACGTCACCGTGGCGTTCGGGACGGCGAAACCCGTCCACGTGCTGGGGCCCGCCGCAGCGTGGTGCGGGCGCCTCGTCGTCGTCGACATCGGGATCCGCGACGGACTGCCCGACCCGGTACTCCAGCGGGTCGAACCCGCCGACGTCGCCCGTCGCTGGCGGCGCGCCGGAGCGGGTGACGACAAGTACTCCCGCGGTGTCGTCGGCGTGGTGGCGGGCGGGCTGGACTACCCGGGCGCCGCCGTGCTCGCGGTCGAGGGCGCCGTGCGGGCCGGGGCGGGGATGGTCCGCTACCTCGGTCCCGACCACCCCACCGAACTCGTGCGCCAACGTCGCCCCGAGGTCGTCGCCGGCGGCGGGCGGGTCCAGGCGTGGGTGCTGGGGCCCGGCGTCTCACCCGAGGACCCCGAGCAACAACAGCGGATCATCGACGCGCTGGCCTCGGGTGAGCCCGCCGTGGTGGACGCGGGCGCGCTGGGCGGCCTGCCCGCGACGCTGTCCGCCCAGCACGTCCTGACCCCGCACGCGGGGGAGCTCGTGCGGCTGCTCGCCGACCTCGGGGAGAGCGTGGAACGTGCGGCCGTCGAGGCCGACCCGCTCACCCACGCCCGTCGGGTCGCGCAGGCCACCGGTGCGACCGTCCTGCTCAAAGGATCGGTGACGACCGTCGTCGACCCGTCGGGCCGGGTCCGTAGCGCCGCAGCGGCCCCGCACTGGCTCTCGACCGCCGGGGCCGGAGACGTCCTGGCGGGGATCCTCGGGGCCGCGCTGGCGTCGCGTCCGCACGACCCGGCCCTCGACGTGGCCGCCGACGCGGCGGTACTGCACGGTTGGGCGGCCACGTTGGCCAGCGCGGGCGGGCCGTTGGCCGCTCTCGACGTCGCCGACGCCGTACCTGCTGCGTTGACGTCACTGCCCGGGTGGTCGTCGAGGTGACGGGTGTGCCGCGGGTACCGTCGTGAACGTGGAACATGTGACCACACCTCTTCCCGCACCGGCCCCGGGGATCCCCGCCGAGGCAGTCGTCGACCTCGACGCGATCGCCCACAACGTCGGGGTGCTCGCGCGCGCCGTCGGTGGGTCCCCGCAGGGCAAGCCTGTCGGTGGGTCCCCGCAGGGCAGGCGTGAAGCCGGTGGGGTGCAGGTGATGGCGGTCGTGAAAGCCGACGCCTACGGCCACGGTCTGCTCCCCGCGGCCCGGGCGGCGCTCGCGGGCGGTGCGACCTGGCTCGGAGTGGCCCACGTGCACGAGGCGATGCGGTTGCGCGACGCAGGGGTCGAGGCCGATGTGCTGGCCTGGCTGCTGACGCCTGGGATGGACCTCGCTGCCGCGCTGCGGGCCCGGATCGACGTCTCGGTCGCCGCCCTCTGGTCGTTGGCGGAGGTCGCTTCCGCAGCCCGCGCGGTGGGATCCCCCGCTCGCATCCACCTCGAGGTCGACACCGGGATGTCGCGCGGTGGTGCCTCGCCCGAGGAGTGGCCGAGGCTGCTGGACGCTGTCGCGAAGCACGTCGCCGACGGGCTCGTCGAGGTCCGCGGGACATGGGGGCACTTCGCGAGCGCGGACGTGGCCGACGAGAAGTCCGTCCCGGCGCAGCTCGCGGCCTTCGAGAGCGCGTTGCAGCTCGCGCACGAGCACGGTGTCGATCCGGGGTTGCGCCACCACGCGAACTCGGCGGCGGCGTTGTTCTGGCCGCAGGCCCGCTACGACCTCGTGCGGGCGGGTCTCGCGGTGTACGGGCTCAGCCCCGCCCCCGGCTGGGCCTCGGCTGCCGAGCTGGGTCTGCGGCCCGCGATGACCCTGACGGCGCGCCTGGCCCACGTGCGCCGGGTACCCGCCGGGACCGGCGTCTCCTACGGCCTCACCTACACGGTGGCGCGGGCCACGACACTCGCTCTGGTGCCACTGGGCTACGGCGACGGGGTGCCGCGGCACGCCTCGTGGGACGGGGACCGCGCGGGGGAGGTCTTCGTGGCCGGTGCCCGACGGCGCATCGCGGGCCGGGTCTGCATGGACCAGGTCGTCGTCGACCTCGGGGACGCGCAGGTCGCGGCGGGGGAGGTGGCCGTCGTGTTCGGCTCCGGGGCGGCGGGCGAGGCGACCGCGCAGGACTGGGCCGACACCGCGGGCACGATCTCGTGGGAGGTCGTCACCAGGATCGGCGCCCGGGTCCCGCGGCGGTTCGTGGGTTCTGCCGGTTCCAGCCCGCAGGCCCTCCCGCACGAGGTGGTCACGTGAAGCCGGCCCCGCGCACGGGAGGGCGTTTCGTCCGTCCCCGTTCCGCGCAGCGCCGCCGCCGCGCGGAGCTGCAACCGCTGGTCGGTGAACCCGTCGAGGTCGAGACCGACGACGGGGTTCGGCTGCACGTCGAGGTCGATCCGGCGGACGGGCGCGCAGGTCACGATGCCCCCACCCCGACCATCGTGTTCTGTCACGGTTACGCACTCATGGCCGACACCTGGCACTTCCAACGGCTCGCGTTGCGCGGCCGGTATCGCCTGGTGCTGCCCGAGCACCGTGGTCACGGGCGTTCCGAGCGCGGCCCGCTCGGGCCGACGAGCATCGCCCGTCTCGCCGACGACCTCGGTGAGGTGCTCGACGCGGTCGTGCCGAGCGGCCCGATCGTCCTCGTCGGGCACTCCCTCGGTGGCATGACGATCATGGAGCTGAGTGTCCGCCGTCCCGATCTGCTCCCGCGGATCGCGGCCGTGGCGCTGGTGACGACGAGCGCGGGCGGGATGGCCGCCGTCGACCACGGTCTGCCGTTGCTGGGCCACCACCTGGTGCGCTGGGCGGAACTCGCGCTGGAGCGGGCGGCCGGGCGCACCGCCACGATCGAACGCAGCCGCCGCGCCGCCGCGGACATCGAACAACGCCTGGTGCGGCACTGGAGTTTCGCGGGACCCGTTGCCCCCGAACTGGTCAGTCTCGCGGCGCGGATGATGGCCGACACCCCGGTCGACGTCATCGCCGACCTGCTCCCCGCCTTCGGCACGCTCGACGAACGTGAGGCGCTGGCCTCGCTCGCCGGCCGGCCGGTCCTGGTGCTCGCCGCCGACCGCGACCTGATGACCCCGGCCGCGCACGCGCGGGAGATCGCCGACGGGATCCCCGACGCCGAGCACGTCCTCGTCCGCGGCGCCGCCCACCTGGTGATGCTGGAGCACCCGACGATCGTCACGGCGCGTCTGGAACGATTGCTGGCCCGGATCGGGAACGAGGGTGCGGCCCACCCGGACGAGGTCGTGGTCCCGTTGCCCGACCGTTCGCGCAGACGTCGGTGACCGAGCTGGAGACGGAGCTGACGACCCCGGGGGAGACGGTGGCGTTCGGACGGCGGGTCGCGGGGGTGCTGCGTGCGGGTGATCTCGTCGTCCTCGCGGGGGACCTCGGTGCTGGCAAGACGACCTTCACGCAGGGTCTCGCGGCCGGTCTCGGGGTGCGGGGGCCGATCACCTCGCCCACGTTTGTCATCGCCCGGGTGCACCCCTCGCTGGTGCACGGGCCGCCGCTGGTGCACGTCGACGCGTACCGGCTCGGCTCCCTCGCGGAGGTCGACGACCTCGACCTCGACGCGTCCGCCGAGGAGGCCGTCACGGTCGTGGAGTGGGGTTCCGGCCTGGTCGAGGACCTTGCGGGAGACAGGCTCGAGATCGATCTCCTGCGCCCGCACGGGCAGACCGCGACCACCGCGACGGACGAGGTCCCGGTGGAGGCCCGCACCGTGCGGGTGCGGGGGATCGGTCAGCGGTGGGTGGGCGTGGACCTTCCCTCCTGAGCCCGGACCCCTGGGTGCGGCCCGCGTACCCGCGTCCCGGGTTCCCGTCGGCGGTGCGCACCGGGTGGGGCGACTAGCATCCCTGGCGTGCTGCTGCTCGCGATCGACACCGCCACCGACGGTGTCGCGGTCGCTGTGCACGACGGCAGCGATGTCCTCGCCTCCCGCCGTGCCGGTGACGCCCGCCACCACAACGAGGTGCTCGTCGCGACCATCGAGGCCGTCCTCGCGGAGGCGGGTCGTTCGCGCACCGAGGTGAGCGACCTCGCGGTCGGGGTCGGTCCGGGTCCGTTCACCGGGCTGCGCGTCGGGCTCGCCACCGCCCGCACGCTCGCCCTGGCGTGGGACGCCGCCCTGCACGGGGTCTGCTCGCTCGACGCGATCGCGGCCCAGGCCGTCGCCGACGGGAGCGTGGGGCCCGGTGAGGAGTTCCTCGTCGCCACCGATGCGCGCCGACGCGAGGTCCACACCGCGCGCTACGGCGTGACCGGGGAGGGCCTGCACCGCCTCGCCGGCCCCGACGTCCTCGCCCCCGCCGAGGTCGAGCGCGGTGATCTCGTCGTCCTCGGGCGCGGGACGCAGCTCTATCCCGAGTTCCTGGGCCCTGAACGGGCGCCCTACGACGTCGACGGTGCAGCCCTGGCCCGCGTCGTGGTCGACGCTCTCGCGGGCCGTGGCGGACTCGAACTGCTGCCGGCGCAACCGCTCTACCTGCGCCGCCCCGATGCGACGGAACCGGGTACCCGCAAACGCGTGACGGCCCGGATCGAGGGCCCCGGGGTGAGGGAGTGAGCGCCCCGGAGGTCACGTTGCGCCCGCTGCGGTGGTGGGACCTCGACGCGGTGCACGCGCTGGAACGCGACCTGTTCGGTGCGAGCGCCTGGTCACCCGAATCGTTCTGGGGTGAGCTGGCGCAGCCCAACCGCCGGTTGGTCGTCGCCGAGGTGGGGCAGCGCCTGGTCGGTTACGGCGTCGCGATGGTCAACGGCGCCGACGCCGACGTCCAGACGATCGGTGTCGCCGCGGACATGCAGGGCGGGGGGATCGGGCGCCGGTTGCTGCGCGCGTTGCGCGATGCCGTCGGCGCGGCCGGTGCGAAGAGGATTGTGCTCGAGGTCCGCGCCGACAACGTCGTGGCGCAGGGGCTCTATCGCAGCGAGGGGTTCGAGCAGATCGCGCTGCGCCGGCGCTACTACCAACCGGGCGACCACGACGCGGTCATCATGCGCGCCCGGATCCTCCACGATGCGCCGGGCGGGGAGTGACGAGCAGTACCGACTGCTTGCCGCGCAGCCGGGTCAGCACGATCGTCGCCGGTTGGGAACCCTTGAGCGCCAACTGCTTTCGCAGGTGGTCGGGATCGACCGCGGTCCCGCGTTTCTTCACCGTGAGCGCTCCCACGTCGAGCGCCCGCAGCCGGGCGCGCAGCGACTTGAGCCCGAACGGCATGACCTCCTGGACGGAGAAACTGCGCACGAACGGGGAGGTGACGTCCGCCTCGGTGCTCACGTAGGCGATCGTCTCGTCGAGGAGGTGGCCGCCGAGGTCGCCCGCCACGGCTTCGACCAGGCCCGCGCGGATGACGGCGCCGTCGGGTTCGTGCAGGAAGCCGCCGACGTCGCCGACCTCCGCCGCGGGCATCGCGCGGTCGTCGAGCTCGTGCGCGACATCGCCCACCACGACCCGGGCGCTGCGTGCGACACCCTCCCGGGCCAGCGGTCCCGACCACAGTGCGCATTCCACGACGTCACCGTTGACCGATGTCCACTGCGCCTCGGCTCCGGGGGGAACGAGCTGGTGGGGGAGTCCGGGGGCGAGTTTGGCGCCGGTCGCCGGTATCCGGCGCGCGGTCTCGAGCACGAAGGAGAGTGGGGGAGAGGTGGCCTCGGGGTCGAAGACGCGTCGCCCCGAGGAGCTGCGCCGCGCCGGGTCGAACCAGGCCCCGTCGTCGTGACCGAGCTCTGTGACCACGCCTGCCGTGACGTCGGCGCAGCGGACGTCGATCCCGAGGTTGTGCCGGGCGATCGCGGCCGTGACGGGGTCGGCGTCCACGGGCAGGACCGTGAGCCCCGCGTCGAGGAAGGCGAGCGAATCCGCACCCACACCGCACCCCAGGTCGGCGACCCGGGTGACACCCGCGCCCAGGAAGCGTCGGGCGTGCTCGGCCGCGACGACCGAACGGGTGGCCTGCTCCGCGCCTGCCGCGGTGAAGAGCAACCGCTGGGCGCGTTCACCGAACTTGGCACCGGCCCGGGCCCGCAGTCGCACCTGGGTCATGGCGAGGGCGGCCAGGGCGGGGTCGTGGCCCTCGCGGCGCAGGCGCTGGGCCACGACGAGCGGGTCCACCGCTGCGGAGCCGGCCAGCTCGGCCAGCAGCGTGGCTCCCGTGGGGGAGGTCAGTGCGACGACGTCGGAGATGTTCACCCGGAGGATGCTCCCAGCCGACCCCGGCGTCTGGCACTCGGCAGGCCGGAGTGCTAACGTCACGCCCAGCGTCGGTGGCACTCCTCCGGTAGGAGTGCCAACGCGCGAGGGGGCGCCGCCCGGCACCCGCGACGACGGTCGTCCGCCACCTCGCCACCCGACCTTCCCGTACAGAGTTCGCTGAAGCAGAAGGGGAGGGCCGCTCAATGTCGGTCTCCATCACTCCGCTCGAGGACCGCATCGTCGTCAAGCCGCTCGACGCGGAGCAGACGACCGCTTCCGGTCTCGTCATCCCGGACACCGCCAAGGAGAAGCCCCAGGAGGGCGAGGTCCTGGCGGTCGGACCGGGTCGCATCGACGACAACGGAAACCGCGTGCCGGTCGACGTCACCGTCGGTGACAAGGTCATCTACTCGAAGTACGGCGGCACCGAGGTCAAGTACGGCGGCGACGAGCTGCTGATCCTCTCGGCTCGCGACGTGCTCGCCAAGGTCACCAAGTAAGTCGACCGACCATCTCCAATCGCAGGTCCTGACGCCCCGGGCGCCCGAACACCGGGTGCCCGGGGCGTCTCCTGTTCTCGCGTCACGTGTCCGCTCGCGGCACGTGTCGCGCTCACGACCACAAGCCCAGAGAGGTTTCGCACATGGCCAAGCAGCTGTCGTTCGACGACACCGCCCGCAAATCGCTGGAGCGCGGCGTCGACGCGCTCGCCAACGCCGTCAAGGTGACGCTGGGGCCCAAGGGCCGCAACGTCGTCATCGACAAGAAGTGGGGTGCGCCGACGATCACCAACGACGGCGTCACCATCGCCCGTGAGGTCGAGCTCGACGATCCGTTCGAGAACCTCGGCGCGCAGCTCGCGAAGGAGGTCGCCACCAAGACGAACGACGTCGCCGGTGACGGCACCACGACCGCGACCGTGCTGGCCCAGGCGCTCGTCCACGAGGGTCTGCGCAACGTCGCTGCCGGTGCGGCCCCGTCGGGGCTCAAGCGCGGCATCGACGCGGCCGTCGACGCGGTGAACGACCGTCTCGTGGAGATCGCCCGCGAGGTCGACGGCAAGAGCGACATCGCCCACGTCGCCACCATCTCCGCGCAGGACCCCGCCGTCGGCGAGCTGCTGGCCGACGCGTTCGACAAGGTCGGCAAGGACGGCGTCATCACGGTCGAGGAGTCCTCCACGACCACCCTCGAGCTCGACTTCACCGAGGGCATGCAGTTCGACAAGGGTTACATCTCGCCCTACTTCGTCACCGACGCCGAGCGTCAGGAAGCCGTCCTCGAGGACGCTCTCGTCCTCGTGCACCAGGGCAAGATCTCCACGGTGCAGGATTTGCTGCCGCTGTTGGAGAAGGTCCTGCAGGCCTCCAAGCAGTTGCTGATCATCGCCGAGGACGTCGACGGCGAGGCGCTCTCCACCCTGGTCGTCAACAAGATCCGTGGCACCTTCAACGCCGTCGCGGTGAAGGCTCCCGGCTTCGGCGACCGCCGCAAGGCGATCCTCGGCGACATCGCCACCCTCACGGGTGCGCAGGTCGTCGCGGAGGAGGTCGGCCTCAAGCTCGACCAGATCGGCCTCGACGTGCTGGGCACCGCCCGCCGCATCGTCGTGACCAAGGACGACACCACGATCATCGACGGCGCCGGTGGATCCGACGAGGTGGCCGGTCGGGTCGCGCAGATCAAGGCCGAGATCGAGCGCACGGACTCCGACTGGGATCGCGAGAAGCTCCAGGAGCGTCTCGCGAAGCTCGCCGGCGGTGTCGTCGTCGTCAAGGTCGGTGCGCACACCGAGGTCGAGCTCAAGGAGAAGAAGCACCGCATCGAGGACGCCGTCTCCGCGACGCGGGCCGCGATCGAAGAGGGCATCATCGCCGGTGGCGGCAGCGCCCTGGTGCACGCCGTCCAGGTTCTCGATGGCAACCTCGGCCTGAGCGGTGACGAGGCCACGGGTGTCGCCCTGGTGCGCAAGGCGGCGAGTGAGCCGCTGCGCTGGATCGCGGAGAACGCGGGCCTCGAGGGGTACGTCGTGGTCGAGAAGGTTCGCGACCTCGAGCCGGGTCACGGGCTCAACGCTGCGACCGGTGAATACGTGGA
>JBPBQU010000018.1:0-9620 GCA_050955085.1 Janthinobacterium lividum
GTCGACCTGTCCACCGTCGTCCACAGCCCTTGCCTGCGGGATCCACCCTTCGTCCACCGCTCTGTCCACCGGTGGCGACCTCGTCGTCCACATGGCTGTCCCCAGCATGTGGACAACTGTGCAGGGGCGGCGCGACCCCCGAATCGGCTCTGCTGACTGCCCCACGGTGCAGGCTCGGACGGGAGCCGGGGTGTCGTGGCGGCCCTGGAACGGACCGACAGGCTCCGCAGGGACAACGAGGTACGCCACGGGGCGTGCACGGGGCGTGCGAGGGGCCCTGGGGGGAGGGCTTGGCGGCGCCAGCGCGCCCGGGCGTCACGACGGCGTGAGCCCGCCCCCCGTCGACGTCCTCGTCGTCTTCGCGATCAGCGTCCGAGGGGCTGCCCGGACGGGTTCGGTGGCCTCCCCGGTGGATGTGGGGGGGTGCGCAGTCGGCCTGCTCACGGAGCGGTCACGTGAGCAGGCCGGTCAGCGGTTCAGGCGCCGGCCTGCTTCTTGATCCGGTTGGTGAGCTCGGTGACCTGGTTGTACGTGCTCCGGCGCTCGGCCATCTGCTGCTTGATCTTGCGCTCGGCGTGCATCACCGTCGTGTGGTCTCGACCACCGAAGTGCTGCCCGATCTTGGGCAGGGACAGTTCGGTCAGTTCCCGGCAGAGGTACATGGCAATCTGGCGCGCGGTCACCAACGTCCGCGATCTCGACGTGCCGCACAGGTCCTCCAACGTCACGCTGAAATACGACGCGGTCTGGCCCATGATTGCCGCTGCCGTGATCTCCGGCGTCTCCTCGTTCGGGATCAGATCCCGCAACACGATGTCCGCCAACTGCATGTCGACGGGCTGACGGTTGAGGCTCGCGAACGCCGTCACGCGGATGAGGGCGCCCTCGAGCTCCCGGATGTTGGAGGAGATCTTCGAGGCGATGTACTCGTTGACGTCCTCGGGAACCTCGAGGCGTTCTCCGATAGCTTTTTTGCGCAGGATGGCGATACGGGTCTCGAGGTCCGGGGGCTGGACGTCGGTGATCAGACCCCACTCGAAACGACTTCGCATCCGGTCCTCGAAACCGGACAACTGCTTCGGCGGCAGGTCGGAGGTGATGACGACCTGCTTGCTCGCGTTGTGCAGGGTGTTGAACGTGTGGAAGAACTCTTCCTGCGTCTGGACCTTGTTCGACAAGAACTGGATGTCGTCGATGAGCAGTACGTCGACGTCGCGGTGACGGCGCTGGAACGCCTGCGCCTTGTCATCGCGGATGGAGTTGATGAAGTCATTGGTGAACTCCTCGGAGTTCACGTAGCGCACCTGCACGCCGGGGTAGAGGTTCTGTGCGTAGTGCCCGATGGCGTGCAGCAGGTGCGTCTTTCCCAGACCGGACTCGCCGTAGATGAACAACGGGTTGTAGGCCTTCGCCGGGGCTTCTGCCACGGCGACTGCCGCGGCGTGCGCAAAGCGGTTGCTGGCCCCGATGACGAAGGTCTCGAAGATGTACTTCGGGTTCAGTCGGGAATTCTCGACCTTGGTGGTGGAACGGTTGCGAGGTACCTGACGTCCGGTCCCGAGCCCTCGGCCCACCTTGAAGCCGGTGAACAACAGGTCGGGGTCGGAGTCATCGAGGGGAGAGTCCTCCTCGACGCCCTGGTCCAGCTGTCCGGCGTTCTCCACCGGGCGGGACCGGGCACCTGCCTCGGCGTCCAGGGACGCGGTGGCTGCCACCCGTTCACGCTCCAGTGGCGGTACCGCGCCCGCCAGGGAGACGTTGCGCTCGCCCGTCAGCTCGGGAGCCAGGGTCTGGGCGATCGAGGGATCGACGGTCACGGCCAACCGCACCGGGATGCCCAGCGCGTCGCTGAGGGCCCGGGTGAGGGGTTCGCGGACCTTCTGCTCGATGACCTCCTTGGTGAGGTCGTTCGGTACGGCCAACAGCGCCGTGCCGTCCAGCAGCCCGAGGGGGCGGGTCAGGCGCACGAACGCTCGTTGGTGTGGGGTGACGCCACCCTCGTCCAGCTGTGCTACCGCACGTTCCCAGACGCTGGGGAAGTCCCCTCCGTCGCTCTCCACTCGAGCCCTCTTCCCGTCGTGCCGGTACCGATCGACGGGTCTCGTCCACACCCTTGTCCACACGCTGTGCATGAAGGCCGGAAGCGACGAGGGGCCCGTCGCAGCACCCCGGTCGGGTGCAGGCATGTGCACGTCGAACGGGACCGTAACAACGGCGACCATCGGCGTTCAAGTGCCCCACCACCAGGTGGCCCCCGAATGACGCTCGGTTGCCGTCCGGCGTCCGCCACCCGCGGCGAGTGTGCCGCTCCACGAGGGGTCCTGCGAACCGGTGATCGAGACACCGGCCTGTGGAGGACGGTACCCGCCAGGAGCCCGCCGTCCGGGCGCTCCCGCTCCGGATCGGGCTCGGGCGGTGGCCGCTTTGACCCGGGAGCGTCGGCGACCGTACATTGCTGTGGATTGTGTTCTTCTGCCTCGGCCCCGGTGTCCTCCGCACGGAGGCCAGGGGGCACATGGAACACGGCACATGGAGCACGGACCGCCACTTCGTTCTGACTAGTCTTGGAGACCTGACGTGAGCAAGCGCACCTTCCAGCCGAACACCCGTCGCCGTGCCAAGACGCACGGTTTCCGGCTGCGGATGCGCACCCGCGCCGGCCGCGCGATCCTCTCCGCGCGGCGCACCAAGGGCCGCGCACAGATCTCCGCCTGACATTGTCCTGTCACCCGCAGAGTCCTGTCACCCGCAGACGTTGAGCTGACCTCTCGTGCTGCCCGCGGCGCACCGTCTCCGCCTCAAGGACGACTTCAGTGTCGCCCTGCGGCAGGGGACGCGCGCGGGTGGCCGACGACTCGTCCTGCACTGGGCGGCCACTGATCAAGCCCACCCCACCCGGGTGGGCTTCGTCGTCTCCAAGGCCGTTGGCAATTCCGTGGTGCGTCATCGCACGCAGCGTCGGTTGCGCCATGTCGCGTCGGCACGGCTGCAGGGGCTGCCCTCAGCCGGAGGTCTGCTCGTCGTGCGGGCGCTGCAACCGGCCGGGAACGCCACGTCGGCGGAGTTGGCCGGGGACGTCGACCGGGGGCTGCGGCGGCTGGGGTTGGCCCGTGGCTGACGTCGGCGCAGGACGGACGATCCGGGAGCGGTCCCGGCCCGGCTCTGCGCGTTGGCGTGCCCCGCTGCGCTGGCCGGCACTGCTGCTGGTCGCCCTGGTGCGGATCTATCAGTTGGTCGTGTCCCCGTGGGTCGGCCCCACCTGCCGGTTCTACCCTTCCTGCTCGGCCTACGCGGTCGAGGCCCTGCGCACCCGGGGGGCGTTGATGGGCACCTGGTTGGCCGTCCGGAGGCTGTTGCGTTGCCACCCGTGGAACCCTGGAGGTGTGGATCCCGTTCCGCCCAGAGGGTCCGTAGTGCGACAACCGGCACCACCGCGATGACTGCCCGGATGTCGATGCCTGACTTTGTGACGATGCCCGCTTCGGACGATGACCGCTGGACGAGCGACCCGGTAGCGCAGCTGGGGACAGCCACCTGCAAGGGCGTGACCCCTTCGAGAGGACAAGCCGCACGATGATCGACTTCTTCTATCAACTGCTCCACCCCATCCAGTGGGTCGTGGCGTGGATCATGGTGCGGTTCCACGAGCTGTTCACCACGATCGGTCTGGACCCGGCGGGTGGGGCAGCCTGGGCGTTCTCGATCGTCGGCCTCGTCGTCGTCATCCGCATCATCCTGATCCCACTGTTCGTAAAGCAGATCAAGGCTATGCGTGGGATGCAGGTCATCCAGCCGGAGATGCGGAAGATCCAGGCGAAGTACAAGGGCAAGAACGATCCTGCAAGCCGCCAGGCCATGCAGCAGGAGACGATGGCGCTCTACCGGTCCTCGGGAACGAATCCGCTGGCGAGTTGCCTGCCCATCCTGTTGCAGTCGCCCATCTTCATCGCCCTGTTCCACACCCTGAACGGGATCGGCAAGGGCCAGTCGATCGGCGCGCTCACCCCGACCCTGGTCAACCAGGCCGACAACGCCACGATCTTCGGGTCGAAGTTGTCCAGCATCTTCCTCAAGTCGTGGGGAACCGGTGACTGGAACACCATCGTCCTCACGGCACTGATGATCGTGCTGATGTCGGCCTCGCAGTTCATCACCCAGCGTCAGCTGATGGCGAAAAACACCTCGTCCGCCGCGACCGAGGCAAACCCGTTCGCGCAGCAGCAGAAGATGATGCTGTACGTCCTGCCGGTCATCTTCGCGGTGTCGGGGGTGAACTTCCCCGTCGGTGTTCTTCTCTACTGGCTGACCACGAACGTCTGGTCCATGGGTCAGCAGTTCTTCGTGATCCGGCGCATGCCGAACCCTGGTTCGGTCGCCGAACAGGAGCTCGCCGCGCGCAAGGCCCGTCGTGCGGTGCGACGGGGTGAGCCCCTCCCCGAGGCAGGCGTCCCCTCCCTGACCAAGGGCGGTGGTGCAGTGGCCTCCGGGGCCTCGATCGCGAGCACGCCCGTACGTCGCCAGCGGCAGCAGCCCAAGCGCGGTCAGAGCCGGGAAGGTCGACGTCCGGGTTCCCCGCCCCAGGGCCAGCGCCCGGGCAACCGCTGACCCCACCCCGATCGACTCAGCACGGATGTACGACCCAGCACGGATGTGGGACTCAGCACGGATGTGGGACTCAGCACGGTTGTGGGACTCAGCACGGATGTACGGGCCAGCACGGATCTACGAGGAGGACGCGTGAACGACACGACGGACGTGGTCAGTCAGAGCACGGACGAGATCACCACCTCGGGACCGGGCGACCTGGCGGCGGTCAACTCCGATGGGGCCGCGCCGACCCGTACCCGCGGTAGTGGTGGGTCGCGGCTCGAGGAGGAAGGCGACATCGCTGCCGACTACCTCGAGGAGCTCCTGGACATCACCGATCTGGACGGTGACATAGATATCGACATCGAGAACGGACGCGCGTCGATCGCGATCGTGACGAACGAGGCGGGCACCGCTGCGTTACGGCGACTGGTGGGTTCCGACGGCGTCGTGCTGGATGCCCTGCAGGAACTGACCCGGTTGGCCGTCCAGGCGCAGACGGGAGACCGGACCCGGTTGCTGCTGGATGTCGCAGGGCACCGCGCCACCAAGCGGACGGCGCTGGTCACTCTCGCTGCTGAGGTGTGCACCCGGGTCCAGGAGACGGGTCAGGACGAGCGTCTGGAGCCGATGCCGGCCTTCGAGCGCAAGGTCATCCACGATGCCGTCGCGACCTTGGGGTTCACGAGTGAATCGGAAGGCGAGGAACCGCGTCGATGCGTTGTCGTGCTGGCCTCGACGCCAGACGTGGGCACCAGTGACAACCCTGCGGCCGACGATGCCGAGTCGGTCAAGGGTGCGGCTGATTGAACGGAGTTCCCGGCCCTGGCCGATAAGGTGTCCAGGTGACCGATGAGGTGCCTGAGGGCGGTGATGTTCCACGTGGAACGTCATCGCCCTCGCGTGTTCCCGGTGCACTCTCCACGGTGTTTGGTGACCGTGCTGAGTTGGCTGTCCAGTACCGAGATCTCCTGGCGACGGCCGGTGTCGAGCGGGGCCTGATCGGTCCGCGAGAGGTCCCCCGGTTGTGGGAGCGGCACCTGCTGAACTGCGCCTATCTGGGCGAGCTGATCGCCCCCGACGCCTCGGTCATCGACGTTGGTTCCGGGGCGGGTCTGCCGGGAATCCCGTTGGCCTTGGCTCGACCGGACCTGCGAATCCGGCTCGTCGAGCCCCTGGAACGACGCTTCGCGTTCTTGCGCGAGGTCGTCTCCGAACTTGGCTTGCGTGATCAGGTGGCTGTCGCGCGTGGTCGGGCGGAAGACGTCCGCGGTGAATTCTCGGCGTCCGTGGTCACGGCGCGGGCGGTTGCTCCCCTCGCAACGCTCTACAGCTGGACGTTGCCCCTATGTCAGACCGGCGGGCAACTTCTTGCCATCAAGGGTCGGAGCGCCTCCGACGAGATCGCCGCCGCAGCCGCGACACTGCACCGGATGGGTGTGGGCAACGTTCCCGAGGTCGTCCACTGCGGTCCCGAGGATGACACCGGGACGACCGTGGTGCGTCTCGAACGGGGGAACGGTCCACTGCGACCTCCCGGAGTGACCCCGGTGGACCGCCACGGTGCGCGGCGGCGCACTACCCGGACGGACGGTCAGTGAACGACGAAAGGTCGACGTGTGATGGAGCTGGGCTGGATCGGCGCCCCGTTGCGGGACGGAGCGGGCCAGCACGTCGGGTGGGTTGGCCATCAGTTCACTCGCGACACCTCCGCGCAAGCCAGGACGGCACTGCTCGCCGAGTCCCTGCCCGGGTCGCCTGAGGTGTCGATCGACTCGATCGAGGGCGGTGGTGTTTCACGTGAAACCGTCCAAGGTGCAGGCAATGCCGCAGAGCTCGAAACCGCTCCTGTTTCACGTGAAACCGAGGATGGGCGCGACGCTGCCGTTACGGCGAGCGATGAGCCTCCGGTTTCACGTGAAACACCACGGCTCCCCACTCTCGAACGCTTTCCCCGCCCTACCGAGACTCGCATCCTCACCATCGCGAATCAGAAGGGTGGAGTCGGAAAGACGACCACCGCGGTGAATCTCGCCTCGGCGCTTTCTGCCGCGGGGCTGAAGGTTCTTGTCCTCGACCTCGATCCGCAGGGAAACGCGTCGACGGCACTGGGGATCGAACATCATGCCGATGTCCCCGGTGTCTACGAAGTCCTCGTCGAGGGGAAGCCATTGGCCGAGGTCGTCCAGCGTTGCCGTGAGGCGCCCGATCTCTGGTGCGCCCCCGCAACCGTCGATCTGGCGGGGGCAGAGATCGAACTGGTCTCGATGGTGGCTCGGGAGATGCGCCTCCAGCGGGCACTGACGAAATACCTGAAGGGGGTCGAGCGCGCTGGCGAAGGGCGCGTTGACTACGTCCTCATCGACTGCCCGCCCAGCCTGGGACTGCTCACCATCAACGCCTTCGTCGCGGCCCCTGAGGTTCTCATCCCGATTCAGTGCGAGTACTACGCCCTGGAGGGGTTGAGTCAGCTGCTGTCGAACATCGAACTCATCCAGGAGCACCTGAACCCCGACCTCACGGTGACGACCATCCTGCTCACGATGTACGACGGGCGCACCCGCCTCGCAGCGCAGGTCGTGGATGAGGTTCGACGACACTTCGGCGAGCAGGTCCTGCGCGCGTTGGTGCCGCGATCGGTGCGTATCTCCGAGGCTCCGAGCCACGGCCAGACGGTGATGGCTTACGACCCGTCCTCGTCCGGCGCGGTGGCCTACCTCGACGCGGCTCGCGAGATCGCCCAGCGCGGAGTTCTCGACGACACACCTGCGGATACGCGGGGATCCAGCGACGACTCGCGGGATGCTGCAACCAGTACGTCGACCAGCGCGCCGGACCCCTGGTCGCGGTGGACGGATTCACGAGTGAGCGGACGCGGTACCGCGTCGAAGGAGGGTGGAGCGTGAGTGAGAAACGACGCGGATTGGGACGCGGGCTCGGAGCGCTGATTCCCAGCGGCACGTCTGCAACGGGCGTCGCGACACGTTCCCCGTCCACCTTCCCTAGCCGCCCCACCAGCCGTCCGGTAGACGTTTTCTTCGACCAACGGGACTCCGAGGCGGACGTTCTCGAACAGCGTGCGGCTGACGAGGCAGGGGCCACGGAGGGCATCTCAGGTCAGACAGAGGCCGAGATGGTTGCGTCGGGAGTGATCGGCACAGACCCCGAGTTGACGATCGGCCACGACCGTCCGGGTTCACGTTCCGATGAGGGGACCGCCGGCGATGGCCTCGTCCCCGTCCCCGGTGCTCGATTCGCCGAGGTGCCCGTCGGCGCCATCACGCCGAACTCGCGCCAGCCACGCACGGTCTTCGACGAGGACGAGCTGGCTGAACTCGTGCATTCCATCCGCGAGATCGGGGTGCTCCAACCGGTGGTGGTGCGACCGCTACCGATCGTGGAGGGTGCGGCACCTACTTTCGAGCTGGTCATGGGTGAGCGTCGCTGGCGCGCCGCGACCGAGGCCGGCCTCGATTCGATCCCGGCGATCATCCGCGAGACGGCTGACGACGCCCTGCTGCGTGATGCATTGCTGGAGAACCTGCATCGCAGCCAGCTGAACCCCTTGGAGGAGGCTGCCGCCTACCAGCAGCTCCTCGAGGACTTCGGCTGCACGCATGAGGAGCTCGCCTCCCGCATCGGACGATCGCGGCCGCAGATCAGCAACACGCTGCGTCTGATGAAACTCCCGCCCCTCGTACAACGCCGCGTCGCGGTGGGCGTCCTCAGCGCGGGGCATGCGCGCGCCTTGTTGTCGCTGGAGGATGGCGGCGCCATGGAACGGCTGGCGCAACGCGTCGTCGCCGAGGGACTCTCGGTGCGGGCAGTCGAGGAGATGATCGCGCTGGGCGATGCGGATCACGCTCCGCGTCGCCGCAATCCCTCAACTCCCCAGCCCGAGCTGGAGGTCTTCGCCGCTGGGCTGGCGGACCGGCTGGACACCCGCGTCAAGATCAGCATGGGTCGTACCCGGGGACGTCTGACGGTGGACTTCGCCGGACGAGACGATCTCGAGCGCATCCTGCGTCTCCTCGAGCCCGCACCGACCGTCTGATCCTGAGATCGGACGGTCGGTGCGTTCCACCTCGCCTCAGCGAGCCAGTGCGCTCGCGACGATTGCCCGATAGACCTCTTCCGGGGTGAGATGCGCGGCGGCGATCGCCTGCGGCAGCAGTGACGTCTCCGTCATCCCCGGTGCCGCGTTGGCTTCGAGGAAAACCGGTTCGCCCTCGTCGGTGACGATGAAGTCGATGCGGGAGAGGTGCCGAAGTCCGAGGGCCTCGTGGGCGCCGCGCGCCGCCTTGGCGAGGCCCTCGGCTACGTCCTCGTCGAGGCGGGCGGGGGCGAAGAACTCCGTCGCCCCGGCCGTGTAGCGGGCCGTGTAGTCGTAGGAGCCGCCGTCGGCCACGATCTCGACCGCCGGAAGGACGACGAGCTCCCCCTCGATGTCGACGACCGAGACGGCGACCTCGACGCCAGGTACATGTTGTTGGACGAGGGCCGTGTCACCGTAGGCAAAGGAGTCCACCACTGCCCGGGCCAGGTCCCGAGGGTCCCCCACGACCGCAACACCCAGCGCCGATCCACCACGACTGGGTTTCACGACGAGTGGGAAGCCCGCCCAGGCACCGGCCGCCGCCAGCACGGGTTGTGCTCCCAGATCGCGGAAGGTGGCGTGCGGCAACGCGATGGATGCCGGCACCGAGATCCCGGCCGCAGCCACCACGCTCTGGGCGATGGGCTTGTCCCACGCGAGCCGACAGGCGGCGGGCGCGGACCCGACGTAGGCGAGGCCCAGCAGCTCCAGGACGTCGCGCAGGGCACCGTCCTCGCCGATGGCGCCGTGCAGGACGGGCCACACGACGTCCGGTGCTTCGGCGGCGAGTCGGGGGAGCAGGTGGGCGTCCGCGTCGAGGACGGTGACCTCACACCCCGTCGCGCGCAACCCTTCGGCCACTCGGCGACCCGAGCGGAGCGAGACATCGCGTTCGTGGGACAGGCCCCCTGCGAGAATCACCACGTGCGGGGCGGCG
>JBPBQU010000019.1:0-9354 GCA_050955085.1 Janthinobacterium lividum
CGTCCCACAAGGGGTATCTGCCGCTTGATCGTGGAGGAAGCGTGTCGAGTTGGTCACATGTTCGTAACGCGCCGGACCCCTCCCGGCAATCCCGGCCCCACAACTCAACGACGCGACTCGCCCCCCCCAGCGGGGGTCAGACGCCGCCACCCGGCATTCCCTAGGTCGTACGGTGCTCTCGTGACGCCACCTTCCCCCGGGTCGAGTCCTTCCTCCCAGCCTGCGCCGGGTGGCCCTCGCCCGCCACTCCTGATCGCCGTCGGTGTTCTGGTGATCTTCGAGGCAGGTCTGCTGGTGGTGGCGGCGATCTACCTGCTGCACGGCCTGCTCGTGGAGAACGCGACCGAGGTGCCGGCCGCTGTCGCACTCGTCGGGATGGCTCTGCTCTTCGCGCTCGCACTGGCCTTCTGCGGTCACGGCATTCTGCAGCGTGCAAGCTGGGCACGATCACCCGTCGTGGTCTGGCAACTGCTGGAGCTCGCCGCGGGCCTGCCTGCTTTCAGCGGTGGCGCAGCCTGGGTGGGGGTCGTCGTCGCGCTACCGGCTGTGCTCGTCCTCGTGGGACTGTTCCTCCCCTCGGTTTCGGCCGAGATCTCCCGCTGACCTGCCCGGACTCAGGGCCGGTCGTCACCGAGACCCGCACGCAGCTGCACGAGGGTGCGGTTCAGCAGTCTCGACACGTGCATCTGCGAGATGCCCACCTCCGCCGCGATCTGCGCCTGGGACATGCCCCGCATGAAACGCAACGCGAGGATCTGGCGTTCACGCGCGGCGAGTCCGGCGAGCAGTGGGCGCAACGCCTCGCGGTTCTCGACGTCCTCCAGTCGCTCGTCGACCCGGCCCAGGGTCGCCACGGGTGAGGTGGTGGACTCGACGTCCAGGGGGAGGGTCGAGTACGCGTTCGCCGACTCCAACACCTCCACCACCTCATCCGGATCACGCCCCGTGCGCTGGGCCAGTTCCACGATGGTGGGGGCCCGCCCGAATTCCTGGGTCAGAGCCTCTCGGGCGTCGGCCAGTGACCGGCCCGCCTCCTGTACCCGGCGGGGGACGCGCATCGCCCAACCGCGGTCCCGGAAATGGCGTTTGATCTCCCCGAGCATGGTCGGGACGGCGTAGGCACCGAACGGGATCCCGCGAGTGGGGTCGAAGCGGTCGAGGGACTTCAGCAGGCCGATCGTCGCGACCTGTACGAGGTCGTCGTGGGGTTCACCGCGCCCCAGGAAGCGGGCCGCCAGGTGTTCGGCGAGAGGCAGGTGGCGACGGGTCAGTTCCTCCCGGATCGCGGCCCGTTCGGGGTCACCCACGGGCAGCTGTGCCATCCGGGCGTGCAGGGGAGAAGACTCCCCGCTGCCGCTGCCGCTGCTGCTGCCGCTGCCGCTGTCCCTGCCCGTCGCGGTGACCGCGGGGTCGGGAGTGATGGGGTCGGGCTCGCGGTCGGACTCCCGCGGTGCCAGCGCAGCCGCTCTCACCCCCGCACTCGTCTCGACGGTGGGCTCTCGGGTCACCCGAACCCCGGGGCCAGGCTCGAACCGCCGTCTGGATTCTTGGTGTGGCGCAGGACGATCCAGGCACCCCCTTCGGCGGAGGTCCCGGTGAAGACCTCACCGACGAGTGCCTCGAGCACCGCCCAGGCAAAGCTCGAGCGCGCCGGCAGCTCACGGGCCGGCCCGCGCACCTCGACCTCCAGACTGCCGTCGTCACGGCGGAAGGTTGCCACCAGCTCGCGGTCGACCGCAGTGGGGTCCAGCAGCAACGTGCACGCCTCGTCCACGGCGATCCGCAGATCCTCGATCTCGTCCAGGGTCAGATCGAGGCGGGCGGCCAGGCCGGCGCTCGCGGTCCGTACGACCGTCAGGTATGCGGGGTCGGCGGGGACGCGCAGCTCGACGACGTCGTGGTGGGTATCACCGGCCCAGTCACCTGCCCAGGGTTCGATGGGGAGGGGGCGGAGGTCGCTGACCTGGTCGCCGGTAGTGGGCGTCGACACCTGGGCGTCCTCTCGGTTGGTCCGCGAATGCGACCGCCTGGTGGTGCAGGGTGCACACGATCCGGGCGGCTGTGGCTGGTCTGATGAGATTGCTCGACGCCAGCTTCGCAGATGCGCAGGGTGTTTCGTTGCACACGGTGCGTTAGTAAGGCGACGGCGGCTTCGAGACCAGATCCGCCAGTCGCTCCCCGTCGAGGCGCCAGACCGTCCAGTCGTCCTCCGAACCGGCCCCCAGCGAGCGGTAGAAACCGTGGGCCGGTGTGTTCCAGTCGAGGACCCACCACTCCAACCGACCGAAACCGCGTTCGGCGCAGAGGCGGGCGAGCTCCGCGAAGAACGCCCGGCCGATCCCGAGGCGACGGTGCTCCGGGCGGACGAAGAGGTCCTCCAACCACATGCCGGTACGGCCCTGCCAGGTCGAGAAGGTCGTGTACCAGAGCGCCATGCCCACCACCCGCGGGTGTCGCGGATCGCCGACCTCGGCCAACACGCAGCCGATCCCGGTGCCGGGGACCAGCACCCGCGCGAAGTCGGCGGCCACGGCCGTCGCCGCGTCCGGTTCCTTCTCGTACTCGGCCAGTTCGCGCACCAACGCGGCGATGTCCGCACCGTCCTGCGGGGTGGCGGCGCGTAGGCGGAACGCCTCGACCGATGGGTCACCGGACGTCGTCGTCGTGCTCACCCGACCACGGTAAAGGGTGCGATGGCCGGTTCGGCACTCGCGCAGCGCACGCTCGTCCACACCCCGTCGACCACGACGAACCCGGCCCCGGCACCGTCTGCGGGCGCCAGCGCGGGCCGTCGGCCCAACACCTCCGCCGGGACCGATCCCCCGCGACCGAGCAGGACCGTCGTCCGCGCCGAGCGCAGGAGGGCGGGGAGACCGCGGAAGGCTCCGACCAGCTCACCCCCATCACCCGTGGCCACCACCCGCGCACCCTCCGGCCGGTCGAGTGCGTGCAGGAGCACCTCCTCGAGCGCGGGGGCGATCGGACGCGTCACGTCGTCCACCAGCACCAGGGTGTCGGGATGCAGAGCCAGCAGCTCCGCGAGACCGGTGCCATCGGCGCGCCCGCGCCAGAGCGCTCCCGGGAAGAACTGCTCGCCGCTGGGATGCCCCGTGACCACGGCGACCGGCCCGCAGGCCAGCTGGGCCAGCGCCCGCAGCAGTGTCGTGCGTCCACTGCCCGCCGGACCGCACACCAGCACGGGTCCGGACACGTCGAGCGTCACGGTGGACCCGTCGTCACCACCGCGGCCGACGGGGATCCGGTCACCCGTGCGGTGGAGGTCGGACTCCGACACCAGATCGGCCACTGCGACCGTCCCCGGCAGGGGAGCGACCCGTACCCGGGCAGGGCGCTGCGCGGCCGGACCGCTCCCCGCGGGGCCCCCACCGGCAGCGGGCGCGGTGAAGATGACCTGGGTCTCGGTGGCACCGCCTTCGCGCAGCAACAGTCCCCGGCCCGGAGGTTGCTCGTGCGGAAGGTCACGAACCGGGACACCGAGCAACGCCGCGTCCGCCCGATCGGCCAGCCGGAGCAGCAGGACCTGCGAGCAGGCCGAGGCCACCGCACCGGTCGCCAGGGCGCGATCACCGGTGAGCGCGATGCGCACGCCGACAGCCGATGCCTCGCGGAGCAGCCGCAGGAACGCGTCGACCCCCGCGCCGAGGTCGATGTCGGCCAACGCGCCCACCCACGCATCCCAGCCGTCCACGAGAAGCAGCAGGTACGGCTCGGGAACGGAGCCAGCCAGGGCGTGTTGGGCCGCCAGGACGTGTTGGGCTGCCAGGTCGCGCACCCCGACGCGGGCGAAGTTCTCGCGGCGGCGGTCCACCTCCTCCTGTAGCCGACGCAACAGCCGACCCGCTCGCCACACCTGGGAACGGTCGACGACGGATCCGACGTAGGGGAGGTCGGCGAGTTCACCCAGAGTGCCCCCGGCGTCCAGGATGCTCACCTCCACGGGCACCCCGGCCCGTCCGGCGGCGGCCGCCAGGGTGCGCAGCGCGGTGCTGCGGCCACTACGGGTCGTCCCGACGACGAGCAGGTGTCCGCCCTCGGTGAGGTCCCACGAGGCGGTGGCCCGACGCTGCTCGTCCGGCAGGTCCATCAGACCCCAGTCCAGGCCGGTAGTCGTCACCGCAGGCGCCGAGAGGACCTGCCTGGGCAACGGTGGCAGCCATGGAACGGGCGGCAGGGGCAACCCACGTAACCGCGTCGCCGCACGCACCGTGTCCACGAGCACCGGCAGGTCGTCCACCAGGGAGACCCCCGGGGCGCGACCGGTCACGAGGGTCGGGTCGCTCACGAGGGGGCCCTCGTCCCCGAGGAACGCGACGGGCACGACCCGCGTCGTGACGTCACCGGGCTCCCCCCGCAACGAGGCCGTCTGGAACACCTCCACCGCCCGGTTGCCGCGTCGCAGCACGGCCCGACCGGGCTCGCGGTCGCTGAGCGCCGCGGGTGAGGGATCACCCACGACGTCCTCCGCGTCGGAGCGGTCCTGCACCCGCAGGGCGATGCGCAGGTTGGTGTTCGCCCGGATCTCCGGGCTGACCACCCCGGAGGGCCGTTGGGTGGCCAGCACGAGGTGGATGCCCAGCGAACGCCCGACGACGGCCAGCCGGACGAGCCCGTCGACGAACTCCGGCAACTCCTCCGCGAGGACGCGGAACTCGTCCACGACCAGCACCAAGCGGGGTGGGCGCCCACCCGTCGAGGGGTCGGGGGCAAGGTCGGACAGGTCCCCGACGCCCGCCGTGCGCAGGACGCGTTCGCGTCGGCGAACCTCCGCGCGCAAGCTGCGCAGGACCCGTCCGGCCAGCTGGTCGTCGAGGTCGGTGACCACGCCCGCGACGTGCGGCAATCCTGTGCAGGCCGCGAATGCCGCCCCACCCTTGTAGTCGATGAGCACGAACTGCAGATCCTGCGGCGGGGCCTGGACCGCGAGACTCGTGACGAGGGTCTGCAGCAGCACCGACTTGCCCGATCCCGTCGTGCCCGCCACCAGCGCGTGTGGCCCGTCGGCGGCGAGGTCGACGACGCAGGGCCCCTGCGTGCTCATCCCGATCACGGCACGTACGCCACTTTCCCCGTCCGCCCAGCGCCGTGCGAGAGCACCCGGTTCGCCCGTCCCCGCCGACAACAGGTCGAGCAGGCGCACGGCCACGGGAAGCTCCGCGCCACCCCCGGCCGGGGAGGCGTCGCGTAGCGGGCTGAGCCCGCGTGACACCAGCAGTGCCCAGCCGGCACGTACGCGGTCGACGCGCACGTCACGGCGGCCGAGTCCACCCTCGACGTGCCCGGACGGCAGGTCGAGGACCGTGCGGCATTCCGCGGGCAACCGGGTGCGGTCGGTGTCGAGGCACACGATGTGGATCCCGTACGCCGGCCCCTCGCGGAGCAGTACCGCCAGGTCCTGCTCCGCGCGCAGGGCGGCCGGACCGTCGAGGATCAGCACGACCACGGGTGCACTCGCCATCGCCTTCTCGGCGGGGTCCGCACCCCGGTGACGCCGGTGGTGCGCCCGACGGACGTCGAGGTCCGCGGCCAGGGTGGCGAGCGGGGTGGGCAGCGGGTCGTGGTGCGGGAGCCAGGACAGCCAACCCCAGTCGAGGTTCGTCGTCGTGTCCGCGCTCACCACCGCGATGCGCACCTGGGCGGGGGAGTGCCAAGCGGCGAGCTGGGCCACCAGATGGCGGAGGACCCCGAGGGTCTCCGCGCGCTCGCCGGCGATCCCGAACGCGCCCTCGGTGAGATCGACGGTGACGGGGACGTCGGCCAGTGCTGCGGACGGTGGTTCCTCGTCGTCGTGGGCCTCCCACGCTCGCGGACGCTCTTCACGACGCAGGGTGCAACCGAGCGCCTCGGCGGTCCCGGTGCCGATGCGCAACCGCAGGTGGTCGGGGTCGCGGACGTCACGTTCGTACAACCTGCTGCCCCGACCCAGCACCTCCTCCAGCAGACGTGCCGGCCCGGGAGCGACGTCTTCGCGACGCTGACGTTCACCCTCCAACGCCTGCGTGTAGCGGGTGCGCACGTCGGCACGCGCCTGCGCGACGGCCCTGTCCCGCCGGGCCGATTCGCTACGCAGTCGTCGTCGCTGGGTCCACCACTGCCCCGCGACGAGGACGGGTGAGGCGATACCCAGCAACAACGACAGGGGGGTCCAGACGAGCGCGAGCACACCTGCGACCACCAGCGGGAGGAGGAGGGCGAGCCAGGGGAACGCCGACGGTTCGCCCGCAACGGGGGCCGCGGGCCAGGTCAGGACCTGTGCCGGTGGGTCGACGTCGAGGCGTGGGGAGCGATTCAGCAGCAGATGGCCTTCACCGTCGGTGCGGACATCGGCGGGGACCACGCCCGAGGCGGCGACCGTGTCCAGGCCCAGGATGCTGTCACCCACGGTGATCCGGGCCGGGAGGGTCAGCTCGACGGGGTCGGTGACCGCGACGCCGCCCCCTGATCCGGGTGATGCAGCTCCGGGTGATGCGGTTCCGGGTGATGCGGACCCGGGTGATGCGGATTCTCGCGATGCAGACCCGAGCAGTGCGGTGCCGTTGAGAGACCCCTCGTCGCGCACCGTCACCCGGTTCACCCGGTCGTCGTCACCGAGTTCCAGGACGGCGTGGCGTCGTGAGACGGCGGGGTCGTCGAGGGGCACGTCGACGTCCCCTCGACCCACCACCCGCACCCCCGGGCCCAGCGCGAGGACGAGACCGGCGTCCGGCCCGGCCTCGACGCGCAACCGCCACGGACGCGCGGGTTCTGCGACCTCGCCGGCGTCGTCGGGAACTTCTCCCACGTCGAGGTGGACGCCGTGCAGCAGTGGCGGCAGGCCCAGCACGGCGTGTTCGACGGGGGAAGTTCCGACGCGGGGTGCACCCGGCCAGCGACCCGTGACCGCCTCGAGACGCTCACGGATCTCCTCGAACCGGGTTCCTGCGGGTGCCTCGACAACCACGTCCTCGACGTGTTCGGGGCCGCGCTCGGACCCGCGGACGGTGAGGCGCAGCTGCACCCCGAGATGGTTGCAGGAACTTCCACCATGACCCCGCCGTCATCCACAGGCTGGGATCCCCGAGAACGTTGTCCACATCACCCGAACGCCACACGCGCTGCAGCACCTACCGTGACGTCCGCTCGTGAGCAGGCGGGTTCACGGTGTGGAAAGGAGGTCGTGGTGGACGCGGTGCGACTCGTCGAGGACGAGGTGCGGACGGAGATGCGCCGACGGATCTCCGCGGGAGGGCTTCGGGGTGGCCCCGGGGAACTACGTGCGCTCGTCGACGCAACCGTCCTCGACTACGACCTGCGTTCCCTCGACGGTTCCCTGCCCTACCTCGCCGACCGGGATGCGGCCGCGCGTGCGGTCGTGGCCGCGGTCTCGGGTTACGGCCCGTTGCAGCCCTATTTCGACGATCCCGAGGTCGAGGAGATCTGGATCAACGAACCCGGCAAGGTGTTCGTCGCGCGCGGTGGCGTCCCCGAACTCACCACCACGATCCTGGACGCCGACTCGGTCGCCGAACTCGTCGAACGCATGCTCGCCAGCACCGGTCGCCGGGTGGACCTCTCGAGCCCCTTCGTCGACGCCTCGTTGCCCGACGGTTCCCGTCTGCACGTCGTGATCCCCGACGTGACCCGTCGGCACTGGGCGGTCAACGTGCGCCGGTTCGTGGCGCGCGCATCGCGTCTGGACGACCTCGTCGCACTCGGGGTGCTCCCCGCCCCGGCCGCCCGCTTCCTCACCGCCGCGGTCGCGGCCGGATTGAACGTCCTCGTCTCCGGTGCGACGCAGGCCGGCAAGACGACGGTGTTGAACTGCCTGCTCAGCGCCGTCCCCGCCCAGCAGCGGATCGTCACGTGCGAGGAGGTGTTCGAGTTGCAGGTGGCGGCGCGCGACGTCGTCGGCATGCAGTGCCGACAACCCAATCTCGAGGGGCGCGGTGAGATCCCGTTGCGCCGCCTCGTGAAGGAGGCGCTGCGGATGCGTCCGGACCGTCTCGTCGTCGGTGAGGTCCGCCAGGCCGAGAGCCTCGATCTGCTCATCGCCCTGAACAGTGGGTTGCCCGGGGCCGCGACGATCCACGCGAACTCGGCCGCGGATGCCGTGGCGAAGATGTGCACCCTGCCGCTGCTCGCCGGGGAGAACGTCACCTCGGGTTTCGTCGTGCCCGCGGTCGCGTCGTGCCTCGACCTGGTGGTGCACGCGGCACTGGGTTCCGACGGCAAGCGGCGGATCGAGGAGGTACTGGCGGTCACGGGACGCGTCGAGGCAGGCGGTGTCGAGACCGTCAGCCTGTTCCATCGTGGCAGCAGCGGAACCGGTGATCTCGTGCGCGGCAACGGCTGGCCGCCGCACCGCGAGCGTTTCACCCGGGCGGGTTTCGATCTGACGGCCCTGCTCGCGGGGAGGTCCTGACGTGGCCGTGGGAGCGCTGCTGGGTGCCGGGGTGTTCTGCCTCTGGTGGTCGTGTTGGGTGCGCCCGCCGCGGCGACGGGTGCCGCGTCCCCAGCGCATCCGGGAGGCGTTGCACGCGGCCGGGTGGGGATCCGTCCCACCTGTCGTGCTGTCTCTCGCCTGCCTGCTCTCGGCGTTCGGTGGTTTCGTCGTGGTCGCTGCCGTCACCGGGGTCCTCGCTCTCGCCGCGGTGGCCGCGATCACCGCGGCCCTCGCCCCGGTCATGCTGCTGCGCCATCAGGTCCGTCACCGGCGAACCGAACGTTGCCTCGAGTGGCCCGACGTCACCGACACCCTCGCGTCCGCCGTGCGGGCCGGAGCCTCGCTGCCGGACGCCGTGTGCGGTCTGGCCCAGCGCGGACCCGCCGGGATGCGTCCCGCCTTCGCACGGTTCGCCACCGCCTACCGCTCCAGCGGCGCCTTCGACGTGGAGCTGGCACACCTGCAGGGTGAGCTGGCCGATCCCGTCTTCGATCGGCTCGCGGCGACGCTGCGGATGACGCGACAGGTGGGTGGCAGTGACCTCGGGGCGACCCTGCGCACGCTCTCGGGGTACCTGCGCGCCGACCAGCGCGCCCGCGCCGAACTGCTGGCCCGCCAGAGCTGGACGGTCTCGGCGGCGAGGTTGGCCGTCGCCGCTCCCTGGCTGGTGCTGGCCCTGCTCGCGACGCGTCCCGGTGCCCTCGAGGCGTACGACACTGGGTCGGGGACCGCGGTACTGGCCTTCGGTGGGGTCGTCTCCACCCTCGCCTATCGCGTCATGGTCCGCCTCGGACGGTTGCCGCAACCGCGCCGGGTCCTGGGATGACGGGGTCGCTGGGATGACGGGGTCGCTGGGATGACGGGGGGGTCTGGGATGACGGGGGTCACTGGGATGGACGGGGGGCGGCGATGAG
>JBPBQU010000020.1:0-9289 GCA_050955085.1 Janthinobacterium lividum
CAAACCGGCAGACATGGCACCGTCGAGGCCCGCGACGACGGCCGCCACCACGATGCTGACAAGGGCCGCCGCAGCCCCGGCAAGAAGAGAACGCCGTAGAAGGACGCGGTAGGCATCCTCGACCTGGGCGCCAGCGGCGCTGTCACTCACGTGGGCTACTTTCTGCTCGTCGGCGGGATGTCCGAATCGGAACCGGCTCGTCGGCGGTCTTGGACCACCTTGCGGCCCTGCGAAGACTTCGTGAAACTTATCACGAGCGAACCCACCTCCTACGCGGCGTCGTTAGACGCCCGTTCTGGTGCGTAGGTGTTCTGAGCCACGTCGGATACTCGTTCCTCCGCGCGACGTCGACCAGGCGGGGAGTCATCCCCGTCCGGACACGCCCGTCGTCGTCGTCGCCTCCAGTACAGCGGCCCGAAGGTGATGGCCAGCACGACGCACCCCGCCGCCAATGCCACCGCCAAGGCCTGTGTCAGCGGCAGGAATGCCGAGGAGGCTGCGCCGAAGCTCAGGAACGCCGCCCAGGAGTACATCACCAGCACAGCGACCCGATGGCTGTGGCCCATCTCCATCAGCCGGTGATGCAGGTGCTGCTTGTCGGGGTGCCAGAAGGCTTTCCCCGCCCGCGTGCGCCGCACGACGGCCAGCAGCATGTCCCCCAGCGGGACCAGCAGTACCGCGATGGGCAGCAGCAGCGGGAAAAAAGCGGGGGCGATCTTCTCGTCGGCCACGGTCTCCGGGTCGACGGTGCTCGTCGCGGCGATGGTCGAGCTGGCCATCAGCAGGCCCAGCAGCATCGAACCCGAATCACCCATGAAGATGCGTGCGGGGTGGGAATTGTGCGGCAGGAAACCTGCGCAGCAGCCGACCGTGATGGCTGCGATGAGGGTCGCAAGAGAGGAGAAGTCGTCGGGCGCACTCCCCCGTTGCAGGGCGTAGGAGTAGCCGAAGAACGCGATCGAACCGATCCCCACGATCCCGGCGGCCAGGCCGTCGAGACCGTCGACGAAGTTCACGGCGTTCACCGACACGAGCACCACGAGGATCGTGATGATCATCATGGTCCGGCCCGACAGGAGTGTGACACCCCCGATGGGCAGCTGCAGCAGGCTCACGCCCTGCCAACCCATGATCCCGGCGGCCAGTACCTGGCCGGCGAGCTTGGTCATGGCATCGAGCTGGACGATGTCGTCGGCCACACCCACCGCACACACGACCGCGGCCCCCACCAACACCCACTGGGGGCCGGGATCGGCGCCGAAGACACGCGATAGGAAGGGGATCTGACTGGCGACCAGGAGTGCCGCACCGACCCCGAGCAGCATCGCCACCCCCCCCATCCGAGGGACGGGCACCGAGTGCACGTCGCGGTCGCGCACCGGGGTGATCGCACCGACGCGCTGCGCCAACCGGCGCACCAGGGGGGTCGTCAGGTACGTCACGGCGGCAGCGACGACGATGACGAGCAGGTAGGCCCTCATCCGCTCGCGGCGCCGGACTGCTCGGGCCGTTCTGAAGCCGGATCGACATCCTGAGCTCCCGCCTCGGGGTCGGCCTCAGGCTCAGGATGGACCTCGGGGTCGGGGTCAACCTCGACCCACCCGTTGGGTACGGCGGCGCGCAGCTCCGCTTCGCTGATCGCCCCGACGCGCAGCATGCGCAGGGGGCCATTGGAGGCGTCCACGATCGTCGAGGGAGCACCCTTCGGGCTCGCACCCCCGTCGAGGTAGACCCGCACCGAACTGCCGAGCTGCTCGACGGCCTCCGCCACCAGCGTTGCCGCCGGGTGGCCGGAGAGGTTGGCGCTGGAAACGGCCAGCGGACCGGTTCGCTGGAGCAGTTCGAGGGCGACGGGGTGCAGGGGCATCCGGAGCGCCACCGTCCCGCCCGTGTCCCCGAGATCCCACGTCAGGGACGGCTGGGCACGACACACGATCGTGAGTGCGCCGGGCCAGAACGCGTCCATGAGTTCACGCACCGCAAAGGGGACCGAGGACGCGAGCCCGTCAACTGTGCGCACCTCGGGCACGAGGACGGGCGGCGGCATGTCGCGACCGCGACCCTTCGCCTCGAGCAGGGCTCGCACGGCCGCGGGCGAGAAGGCGTCCGCGCCGATGCCGTAGACGGTGTCGGTGGGCAGCACCACGACCTCGCCCCGCTTGACGGCGTTCTGTGCAGCGGAGAGTCCGCGCTCGCGGGTGATCGGGTCAGCACAGTTGAACGGAGGCCTCACGCGCCTGAGTCTCCCACCGTGAGAGGGGTGTGGACCCGCACGTCTGCACCCACGGCGGGTTGGCCCGCGCTACCCGGTGGTCAGCGACGACGCGCCGTGGTCGTCCGGGGACGTCCAGTCAGGTCCCGATAGCTCGCGACCTCGGTCCACAGCTCCCGGGTGAACATCCGTCGCGCACCGGCCTCCTGGACCTCGGCGTGCTCCACCACGACGAGCCCGCCCGCTCGGAGCAACCGCGCCGCACTGGCCACGACCTGGCGTGGGATCTCCAGCCCGTCGTCTCCACCGCCGTAGAGGGCGATCGCGGGGTCGTGCCGCGCGACCTCCACGTCGTTGGGCACCGAGCCCGGTGGGACGTAGGGCGGGTTGGACACGACCACGTCGACCGCGCCGTCGAGGTCGTCGAAAGCCGTCACTGCATCACCGAGGCGCAGGTCGAGCCCGGGGGCGAACTCCTCGACGTTGCGCTGCGCCCAGGCGTGGGCCATCGCGTCGAGCTCCACCGCGTGCACGCGGGCCCGCGGCACCTCGGTCGCCACCGCCAGGGCGATCGCCCCCGAACCCGTGCACAGATCGACGACATCGGCCGACTCCCCCGCCGCGACGAGGCGCTCGGCCTCCTCGACGGCGAACTGGGCGACCCCCTCGGTCTCGGGCCGGGGCACGAACACCCCGGGCCCCACCGCGAGATCGAGCGCGCGGAACCCCGCCCTCCCCGTGAGGTGCTGCAGTGGAACGCGATCCGCGCGCTGATCGAGGAGGTCGTCGAACCTGCCCGGCTCCACCTGCGTCCCGAGCGCGCTCAACACGCCCAACCGGGCCCGCTCGACACCCAGGGCGTGCGCGAGCAGGACCTCTGCATCCGCCCTGGCGCTCACGACTCCCGCCTGCGCCAACCGCGCCGTCGCCGAATCCATCAGGTCCCGCACCGAGCTGTTCACGCCTGCGACCCTGCCACGGCACCTCACGTCGGCGTGCATCACCTGACGTGGTGAGGGAGGAGGTGCACCACCCCGTCGGACGCAGGAGTCCAGTCCGACGTCAGAACGCCGACGCCCCGGACGCCCGGCCCGTGGAGGGCCTGCTCAACCCGCGGTGGCCAGCTGTGCGGCCTCGTCGGCGTCGACCGCGGACTGGATCACGGGGTCGAGCTCACCGTCGAGAACCGTGTCGAGGTTGTAGGCCTTGAACCCCGTGCGGTGGTCGGCGATCCGGTTCTCGCCGTAGTTGTACGTGCGGATGCGTTCGGAGCGGTCCACGGTGCGCACCTGCGAGCGGCGGGTGGCGGAAGCCTCTGCGTCCGCGGCCTCCTGGGCAGCGGCGTGCAACCGCGCCCGCAGGACGCGTAACGCCTGCTCCCGGTTCTGCAACTGCGACTTCTCGTTCTGACAGCTCACGACGATGCCGGTGGGCAAGTGGGTGATGCGGACTGCGGAATCGGTGGTGTTGACGCTCTGCCCACCAGGGCCGGAGGATCGAAAAACATCGACACGCAGATCGTTGAGGTCGAGCGCCACATCGACGTCCTCGACCTCGGGCAGCACGAGTACCCCGACGGCAGAGGTGTGGACGCGGCCCTGGGATTCGGTGACGGGCACGCGCTGGACCCGGTGCACACCGCCCTCGTACTTCAACCGGCGCCAGACCCCTTCAGCCGCAGCGCCTCGCGTCTTCACCGCGACGGAGACGTCCTTGTAACCGCCGAGGTCGCTCTCGGTGCTGTCGAGCATCTCGGTGACCCAACCCTGGTGCTCGGCGTAGCGCAGGTACATGCGCAGCAGGTCGCCTGCGAAGAGGGCGGACTCCTCACCCCCCTCCCCGGCCTTGATCTCGAGGATCACGTCACGGGAGTCGTCAGGATCACGAGGCAGCAACACCCGGCGCAGGCGCTCGGCCGCGACGGACGCGGCCAGTTCGAGATCCGGCAGCTCGGCCGCGAACGACTCGTCCTCCACCGCCAGCTCACGCGCCGCCTCGGCGTCCTCGCTCGCGGTGCGCCACGTGGTGTGGGCGAGAACGACGGCGCCGAGCTCGGCGTAGCGGCGGCCGAGCTTGCGGGCGAGGCCGGCGTCGGCATGGACCGCGGGATCGGCGAGGCGGCGCTCCAGCTCGGCGTGCTCGTCGAGCAGGGGCTGAACGGACTCGAACACGACGGACTCCTCGCCTCCACCGGGTCACGCGATCTCGACGTTGCACACGTCCGCGGTCCTGAGGTGGGTGATGGATTCAGGGTGGAGATGGGGCCGGGAAACGCGACAGCGCCGACCCCTTCACCCCGTACAGGGCGGTGGGGCCGGCGCTGCCGGAGTGCTACTTGGCGGTCTTCTTGCCGTAGCGGGCCTGGAAGCGGGCCACGCGGCCGCCGGTGTCCAGGATCTTCTGCTTGCCCGTGTAGAAGGGGTGGCAGGCGCTGCAGACATCAGCGCGCATCTCGCCACTCTTCTCGGTGCTGTGCGTGGTGAACGTCGCCCCACAGGTGCAGGTGACCTGGGTCTCGACGTAGTCCGGGTGGATGTCGGCCTTCATGGTGTTCTCCTCAGCGCGTGGTCGGTACCGGGTCATCCAGTCCTCGATCGGATGTGAGCCGGTACCTGCGGTCGAAGCAGTCTCCCACAGGAGCCGCCGGTCACATCAACCATGCGGCTCCCGTGGAATTCCCCTGGATGGGCCCGTCAGCCCTGGGCGACGGGTTGGTCAGTCCTTCTGGACCAGTGGGGTGGACGACTGCACCTGGTGCAGGAACTCCAGGTTGCTGCGGGTCTTCTTGAGCCGGTCGAGCAACAACTCGATGGACGCCTGGGCGTCGAGTGCGGTCACGACGCGGCGCAGTTTCCAGACGGTGGCGAGCTCCTCGCGCGACATCAGGATCTCCTCACGACGCGTGCCCGAAGCAGGCACGTCGACGGCGGGGAAGATGCGCTTGTCCGCCAGCTGGCGCGACAGCCGCACCTCCATGTTCCCGGTGCCCTTGAACTCCTCGAAGATGACCTCGTCGGCCTTGGAACCCGTCTCCACCAGGGCGGAGGCGAGGATCGTCAAGGACCCGCCGTTCTCGACGTTGCGAGCCGCACCGAAGAAACGCTTCGGCGGGTAGAGCGCCGAGGCGTCGACACCACCGGAGAGGATCCGGCCGCTCGCAGGCGCGGAGATGTTGTAGGCGCGCGAGAGTCGGGTCAGGGAGTCCAGGAGGACGACGACGTCGTTTCCGAGTTCGACGAGGCGTTTGGCCCGCTCGATCGCGAGTTCCGCCACCGCCGTGTGGTCTGCTGCCGGACGATCGAAGGTGGAGGCGATGACCTCACCCTTGATCGTGCGCTGCATGTCGGTGACCTCTTCGGGACGCTCGTCCACGAGGACGACCATGAGGTGGCACTCGGGGTTGTTTGTCGTGATCGCGTTGGCGATGGCCTGCATCACCATCGTCTTCCCGGCCTTGGGCGGCGCGACGATGAGACCGCGCTGGCCCTTCCCGAGCGGCGACATCAAGTCGATGATGCGCGTCGTCATGATGTTGGGCTCGGTCTCCAGGCGCAGCCGCTCCTGGGGGTACAGCGGGGTGAGCTTGGTGAAGTCCGGGCGGTTGCGCGCGGTCTCCGGGGCGGCACCGTTGATGGTGTCGACCCGGACGAGGGCGTTGAACTTGGCCCGCTGGCCGGTCTGCTCCCCCTCGTGCGGGGCGCGGACGGCGCCGGTGACGGCGTCACCGGGACGCAGGTGGTTCTTCTTCACCTGGCCGAGGGAGACGTAGATGTCGTTCGCCCCGGACAGGTAACCGGAGGTGCGGATGAACGCATAGTTGTCGAGGACGTCCAGGATGCCCGCCACGGGCAACAGCACGTCGTCGTCGCCGACCTCGACGTCGATCTCGGGGGCACCGCCCTCGGGACGGGTGCCCCGACGACCCTTGCGGTCGCGGTAACGGTTGCGTCGGCCGCGGCGTCCACCGCGCTCGTCGTCGAACTCGTCCTCCGCGCCGTTCTGAGCGCCACCCTGGGCAGGGTTCTGCGCACCGGCGACTGCGGCCGGGCGCTCTTCACGCGGGGCCCGGTCCTCGCGCGGGGCCCGATCCTCACGCGGGGCCGCTTCCTCACGCGAAACACGATCCGCACGCGGGGCCCGATCCTCACGCGGGGCCGCTTCCTCACGCGAAACACGATCCGCACGCGGGGCACGGTCCTCACGCGGGGCACGGTCCTCACGCGGGGGCCGATCCGCTCGCGGGGGCCGATCCGCTCGCGGGGCCCGATCCTGTTCACCCTCCCCCGCCGTCGACTCGCGTCGGGGCATGCTCGGCAGCTCGACCTGCTGGTCGGGCTCGCGGACGCGCTCACGGCGGGCCCGCTCGCGGCGCGAGAGGCGCTCCTCGCCGTGGGTGTCCGTACGGGTATCGGTGCGCTCACCGGCGTCGCTGGTGAACTCCTCCAACGTCGGGACGGACCCCGAAGCCAGCTCGGACACCTCCGGGATGCGCTCGGTGGACCCCGGCAGGTCGGCCGGTAAGGAATCGCGGAACGCGTGCTCGGCAACCGGGTTCTCGGCAACCGGGTTCTCGGCAACCGGGTTCTCGGAAACTGGGGGCGTGTCGAGTGTGGCCGGTGCTCCGGCAGCGGCGAACGCGCGGCGGGAACGACCCCGGGTCGCTCCAACCTGCCCGGACTCCGCGGAAGCGGTGGGCTGAGCGGAGGCGCCAGCCTCGACGATGCTCTCTCGCTGCGGGGCGGACGCCTGGGCCGGAGCCGACGCCTCGACCACCTCGGTCTTCACCTCGGCGGGCGCAGCGGCGTTCGACTGCTGACGCGTGCTGCGCTGCGGGAGAGCGGATTGGTGCTCCCGGATGGCGGCGAGCAGGTCGACCTTGCGCATGCGGCCGGTGCCGCTGATGCCCAACTCGGTCGCCAGCGCCTGCAACTGAGGCAGACGCAGGGCCGAGAGGCTGCCGGTGCGGCGTGCCGCTGCAGTGTCAGCGGCCCCGTCGATGGTGTCGCCGTCGATGGCAGCAATGTCGGTAGTGTCGGTCACGAAGGTCCTTCCCCCTCGTCAAGCGACTGGCCTGCAGAATCGGCACGGTCGCGATGACTGCCCAGACGGGCAGAAATTGGGATCCACAGGCACGCGGGGGACGCGGCAATCGTGGAGGTGTACCGGTTGGCGGGAAAGCTAGCGCACGTCGTCGTGAATCACGGTGTGACACGACCCGCCGGTGAGGTACTGCCAATTATGCTAACACCCGGGAATGACGTGAGGTTCCACCTGCACCCAGGACGGACGCGGCGGGTCGCTTCCTCGTGACGCGCGGGGCGGGGCGGGGCGGGGCGTCATGGGTCGGGTCATCGGGTCACTGCGGATCTCGACCGCCTCAGACAGTTGGGACCCACTGCACGCCGGCGTCGCTCACCGGACGTGCGAGTACCCGCCAGTCCCCCGCGAGAGCAGCGATCCGCTCCACCTCGGACACCCCGGAGGAGTCGGTGAGGACGAGCGCACTGGGCCCCGCTCCCGAGACGACGGCGGCAAGACCTTCCGCGCGCAGCGCCTGGAGAAGGGTGGCCGTACGCGGCATCGCAGGTGCCCGCTGGGCCTGGTGCAGCCGTTCGACCGTCGCGTCGAAGAGCAGGGAGGGGTCACTGGTCAGCGCGTGCACGAACAGGCCGGCCCGCCCCGCCGTCAGTGCGGCGTCGGCGTGCGGAACCGTGGCGGGCAGCAGCGCCCGCGCGCGCGACGTGGCGAGTTCCTCCGTCGGCACGCACACGACGGCGCGGATGTCGGGATGCACGGGGAGACGCACCGAGCGCACGGCCTCGAGATGCGCCGGGTCCTCACCGCGCGTCCACGCGATGGTGAAACCCCCGAAGACCGCCGGCGCGGCATTGTCTGGGTGGCCCTCACGACGCGTCGACTCCGCCAGCAACCGGGCGCGCGTCGCGTCCAAGGACTCGCTCACCACCCCCGCCGCCAGCAGCAGGCCACGAGCCGCGGCGAGGCCGGCGACGATCGCCGACGCCGACGAACCGAGCCCCCGACCGTGCGGTATGACGTTGCGACACAACACATGAAGCCCAGGAGCGACGAAGCCGGCCGCGGCGAGCTCCTCGTGCAGCACGCGCACCACGAGGTGGCGCTCATCGCACGGTAGGCGTCCCTCACCCTCCCCCTCGACAACCACCACCAGACCGTCGCTGATCACCTCGGCGCGGACCTCGTCGAGTAGGTCGAGGGCCAGGCCGAACGCGTCGAAACCCGGCCCGAGGTTCGCGCTCGTCGCGGGCACCCGGACCGTCACTGCCGTCGCCACCGGCAGCGGCACGAGGACCGAAGGGTGGCCCGGGGGTCGTTCGACCGTCGTCACGCGGACGTCATACGTCGAGGTCGAGGGCACGCGCGATGGTCACTGCGTCGGGTTGGACGCGGACGGGCTGAACCGGCCGGCCGCGTCCGGCGACGGCATCGGCGGGTGAGGCACCCGCCAGCTCCAGCGCCCATTGCGGGTCCTTCAGACCATGACCGGTCACCGTGATGACGATGGTCTGGCCGGCCTCGACCTCACCCGCTTCGCAGGCGGCCAGCAGACCAGCGACCCCCGCCGCAGAAGCCGGTTCGACGAAGACGCCCTCCCGCGAGGACAACCAGCGGTGCGCGTGCAGGATCTGCTCGTCGGTCACGGCGTCGATGCGTCCACCGGAGTCGTCGCGGGCCGTGGTCGCACCCGTCCACGACGCGGGACGCCCGATGCGGATGGCCGTGGCCACCGTGTCGGGCTCGTCGACGGGGTGGCCCATCACGATCGGGGCCGCTCCCGCAGCCTGGAAACCCCACATCTTCGGGGTCCTCGTCGAGACGCCGTCGCGTGCGTACTCGGTGTAACCCTTCCAGTAGGCCGTGATGTTGCCGGCGTTGCCGACCGGCAGTGCGTGGATGTCCGGCGCATCACCGAGGACGTCGACGATCTCGAAGGCGCCCGTCTTCTGACCCTCGATCCGGAACGGGTTGACGGAGTTGACCAACTCCACCGGGTAGGCCTCCGCCAGTTTCTGGGCCTGGACGAGGCAGTCGTCGAAG
>JBPBQU010000021.1:0-9248 GCA_050955085.1 Janthinobacterium lividum
AGGGCGGCTACATCACGTACATGCGTACGGACTCGATCACCCTGTCCTCGCAGGCGCTGTCGGCGGCCCGGGCCCAGGCCCGTGAGCTCTACGGCGCCGAGTACGTCCCGGACACCCCCCGCGCCTATGCCTCGAAGTCCAAGAACGCGCAGGAGGGCCACGAGGCGATCCGTCCTGCGGGGGAGACCTTCCAGACCCCGGCGCAGCTCTCGGGTGAGTTGCGTGGCGACGAGTTCCGCCTCTACGACCTGATCTGGAAGCGCACCGTCGCCTCCCAGATGCACGACGCCCGCGGAACCACCGCCACCGTGCGCCTCGGAGCGACGACGACGGACGGCCGCGACGCCGAGTTCTCCGCGTCGGGCACGATCATCACGTTCCGCGGTTTCCTCGCCGCCTACGAGGAGGGTCGCGACCAGGCCCGCGACGGCTCCGAGGGTGACGACGCCGAGCGTCGGTTGCCGCAGGTGGCGGTGGGTCAGGCGCTGGCCGCCACCCACCTCTCCACCGACGCCCACGAGACGTCCCCGCCCGCCCGCTACACCGAGGCCAGCCTGGTGAAGACGCTGGAGGAGAAGGGGATCGGGCGTCCCTCGACGTTCGCCTCGATCATCTCCACGATCGTCGACCGCGGGTACGTCCGCTACAAGGGCTCGGCGCTGATCCCGACGTGGCTCGCGTTCGCCGTGACGAGGTTGCTCGAGGAGCACTTCCCGAAGCTGGTCGACTACGACTTCACCGCCGGCATGGAGAACGACCTCGACGCCATCAGCCGTGGGGAGGCCGAGCGCGTCGACTGGCTGACCACGTTCTACTTCGGCGCGGACGGTCCGGCCAACGGTGGTGGCACCCCGCCCACCGGTGTCGTCGCCGCCGGTGACGGACCTCTTGACGGCTCCGACGGGGGCGCCGTCGCCGCGCCCGCACTCGAAGGCATCAAGGGTCTCGCCGACGACCTCGGTGCGATCGATGCCCGGGAGATCTCGACCGTCGCCATCGGTGACGGCATCGTGCTGCGCGTCGGTCGCTACGGCCCCTACCTCGAGGGGCCGGATCGCGAGACGGGCGAGCTGCTGAAGGCGTCGGTGCCCGAGGACATCGCCCCCGACGAGATGACTGTCGAGAAGGCGATGGAACTGCTGACCTCGCAGTCCGACGGGGACAACGTCCTCGGTGAGGACCCGGGCACTGGGCGCACCATCGTCGCCCGCGTCGGTCGCTACGGCCCCTACGTCACCGAGCTCATCGAGGACGACGCCCCGGCCACCGCCGTGGTGGAACGCGAAGCCCAGCAGGCCGACGCGGCCCCCAAGAAGCGTGCTGCCAAGAAGGCCGCGAAGGTCAAGCCGCGCACGGGATCGCTGTTCAAGGACATGTCGGTGGACGGCGTCACCCTCGAACAGGCCCTGCAGTTGCTCTCGCTGCCGCGCGTCGTCGGGGCCGACCCGGACACGGGTGACGAGATCACCGCGCAGAACGGTCGTTACGGGCCGTACCTGAAGAAGGGAACGGACTCGCGCTCGCTGGAGAACGAGGACCAGATCTTCTCGGTCACCCTCTCCGAGGCGATCGCGATCTACGCCCAGCCCAAGATGCGCCGCGGCCAGGTCGCCAAGCCGCCGTTGAAGGAACTCGGCACGGACCCGGAGTCGGGACAGCCCATCGTCATCAAGGACGGCCGTTTCGGCCCCTACGCGACCGACGGCACGACCAATGCGACCCTGCGCAAGGACGACGATCCGGAGACGGTGACGCTGGAACGCGCCGCCGAACTGCTCGCCGACAAGCGAGCGAACGGACCGGCGCCCAAGAAGAAGGCGGCCGCGAAGAAGACCGTGGCCAAGACGGCCGCTGCCAAGACGGCGGTCGCGAAGAAGACCGTGGCCAAGACGGCGGTTGCCAAGAAGACCGTCGCCAAGAAGGCCGTCGCGAAGAAGGCAGCAGCTGCCCAGGCCTGAGACTCGGCGACCGGGCCTGGTGTGGCGCGGATGAGTGAAGAGATGCGGCGCGGCTGGGACGCCGAGGCCGCCACTTTCGACGATGCCGCGGATCACGGCCTGCGGGATCCGACAGCCCGGCAGGCCTGGGCCGATCTCCTGCTTCCCCTCCTGCCCACCGAGCCTGCTCGCATCGTCAACCTCGGGTGTGGGACGGGCAGCCTGTCGGTGCTGCTCGCACAGGCCGGGCACGAGGTGCACGGCGTCGATCTGTCCCCGCGGATGATCGACGCAGCCCGCGTCAAGGCGACGGGAGCAGGTGTGCAGATCCGTTTCGACGTGGCCGACGCCGCGCAGCCACCGGTCGCGCCCGGGTCGGTGGATGTGGTGCTCGCCCGCCACGTCCTGTGGGCCTTCGAGGACCCGGCCGCCACCCTCGAGCGGTGGATCTCTTTGCTGGCCCCGCAGGGACGGATGGTTCTGGTGGAGGGCCGGTGGTCCAGCGGGGTGGGCATTCCCGCGGACGAATGCGCCGCTCTCGTCGGGGGCCAGGGTCGCCAGGCTTCCGTGCGGCTGCTGCCCGAGCCGACGCTGTGGGGGAAGGACATCGACGACGAACGCTACGTACTGCTCAGTCTCGCCCCTGACGTTCTGGGTCGTCGTGACGGTTGACGACCCGCTGAGCCCGGACGCCGCCGAGGTGGCGGACGAGACGGTGCGCTCCTACGTACTGCGCCGGGGTCGGATGGGGCCCGTCCGGCGCGAGGCCCTGCAGACCCAGCTGAGTCGTTTCGCGGTACCCGAGGGCGAGGACCCGCTCGACCTGACGGCGGTGTTCGGGGTAGCGGCCCCGGTCGTCCTCGAGATCGGGTTCGGGATGGGCGCGGCCACGCTGGAGATGGCCGAGGCCGATCCGGGTACCTGCGTGCTCGCCGTCGACGTGCACACCCCCGGGGTCGCCGCCCTGGTGCTGGGCCTCACGCAACGGGGTCTGGGCAACGTCCGCGTCCTGGAGGGTGACGGTCGCGGGCTCCTGCAACGACGCATCCCCTCCGGGAGCCTGGCGGGCGTCCGGGTGTTCTTCCCCGACCCGTGGCCCAAGCCCCGCCACCACAAACGCCGCCTCCTCGACGCCGGGTTCGTGGCGTTGGTCGCCGACCGGCTGGCGCCTGGTGGGTTGCTGCACTGCGCGACGGACTGGGTGCCCTACGCCCGGCAGATGGCCGCCGTGCTGGCGGCCGAACCAGGATTGGCCGTCGAACGCGAAGGCCTGGGGGAGCGGCCGGAGTGGCGTCCGTTGACCCCCTTCGAGACGAGGGGTCTGCAACGGGGGCACGAGGTGAGCGATCTGTTCGCCCGACGGCCCCTGTCCGGGCCGGTATCCAGCCCGGCGGGCCCAGCTACCAGCCTCACGCCTCCCGGCGCGCCTCACGGCGTGCGGTGAGCTGCGCTCACGCTGCGCCGAGCTCGACGAGCCGGACGGGAGTGGACCGCGCAGCAGGGGTGATGCACGACTCCCCCCGCTGACGTGGCCGCATCCGAATGTCGCATTCCAGCAGGCAGGTGCTGAGTTCTTCCCCAGCGCTCGGATCCGTTCCAACCCGGGAGCGCCCGAATCGGCGATGGGGAGGCGGTTGACCCGTCGCATGAGGCAGCGATGTTGCCCGTCCATGTTCAGGTGGCTTCCACACCCCCACCGACAGGCGACAGCGCTTTAAGTTGGCTCCGCCCGACGGGGGCGAGTCGTCCATCAAGGAGAGTCACAATGAAGAAGCCCAACAAGGCCATTCTTGGTTTGCTCAGTGCTGCCCTGCTGGGGTCGACGGCGGTGGTGGCCGCAGCCACCCCCGCCTCCGCTGCAGATGAGAGCCACCCCGTGTCGTTGTGCAACAACAGCTTCGGGCCGAACCATGAGCCGGGTTACACGCTCCAACTTGGGGGAACAAACCTCTACGTGGCCCCGGGTGCATACTGCTTGAACAACATCAGGAGCGTGAAAGGCCAGCGCTTCGACCTGGTCGCGCACGGCACCGCCGGCCAGGTCTGCGTACGTACCTTCTACGACTACTACGGAACTCTCACCGCTCTGACAGGCTCTGGTCGATTCATCGACGGCAACGTGCGCCTCACTGCCCGAGCGACCACTTACGAGCAAGTAGCTGCCGACTGTTGACCCGCGGCGGCCCACTTCCGCACGACAATCCTCGACGCTCAGAGGTGGGGCACTGAGCCTTTCTCACCAGCGGTTGGACGGACGCGCAGGGTCATGTGGTGCGCTGGTGTTCGAGGTGGAGGACGACGAGGACGGCTGCGGTGATGGCGCCGGTGCGCCAGGGGCACAGGGTGACTTTGCGTAGGGCCCGGCAGTCCTTCTGCCAGGCGTTGCCTTGTTCGGCGCGGGCCCGCCCGTGGGAGTGGCCGGGGTTGACGGTGTGCTCGTCGTCGGTGAGGTCGCGCCCGGTGCTGCTCTTGTGGGGGCAAGTGAGGCGTTCGCCTTCGTAGCCGAGGTCGACGAGGACGTGGTGGTCGGCGTCGACCTACTCATCGAGGACGGTGAGTAGGTCGGGGTGGGTTCTGGCGCAGGTGGTGTCGTGTTCGCGGCCCGGTCGTTCGGGTGAGACCCGGATAGGCCATCTGTCGGGGGTGGTGAGGACTTGGATGGTGCCGCCATGGTGGTGGTGCTTGCTGGAGTATCAAAGGTCGACTTCGTGGCCGGTGGTGCTGCCGGTGCGGGTCCGGGGGAGTTGGATCAGTCGGTGGCGATGAGGGTGCCGTCGATCGCGAGGTGGGTGTGCCCAGCGGCGTGGGCTGCAACAGCGCGTCGCTGGGCCCAACCGTCTCATTCGAATCACTTAGCCTGGCACCGTGAGGCATACCGCGTCGACGTTCGATGGACCGGGTTCGGAGCGGGCGGGTTTCTTCGTCGCCCTCGAGGGCGGGGACGGATCGGGGAAGTCCACCCAGGTGCGCCTGCTCGCGAGCTGGCTGGAGACGCTCAGTCACGAGGTGGTCCTCACCCGCGAACCCGGGGGTACCCCGACCGGGGTGGCCCTGCGCGAGGTCCTGCTGACCCCACGCGAGGGATTCTCCCTCGACCCACGCAGCGAGGCCCTGCTCTTCGCGGCCGACCGGGCCCAGCACGTCGCCGAGGTCGTCCTCCCGGCGTTGCGCCGCGGTGCCGTCGTGCTCACCGACCGCTACGTCGACTCCTCCCTCGCCTACCAGGGGGCGGGTCGCTCATTGGCCGGCGACGAGGTGGAACGGTTGTCCCGTTGGGCCACCCAGGGTCTCGTCCCCGACCTCACGGTGGTGCTCGACGTCGATCCCGGGACCGCCGCCCGGCGCCGGGGTCGCGACGCGCAGCGTGCGGGGGAGGACCGGATGGAGGCGGAGTCGGCGGCCTTCCACGTCCGCGTGCGCGAGCAGTTCCTGGACCTCGCCGGCCGTGATCCCGGCCGCTACCTGGTGGTGGACGCGTCGGTCTCTCGCGAGCAGGTCCAGGAGCAGGTGCAGGAGCGGGTCCGGCAACGCCTCGCGGCGTGGTCGGCGGGGTGCGCCCGGTGAGCGTCTGGGACGACGTGGTCGGCCAGGGACCCGCCGTGGGTGTCCTGGCCCGCGCCGCGGCCGCCGCCCGCTCCGGCGCGGTCGGCATGACCCACGCGTGGTTGCTCACCGGCCCGCCCGGTTCGGGTCGCTCCAACGCCGCGCGCGCGTTCGCGGCCGCCCTGGCCTGCGAGGACCCGGTGACGGTCGGCTGCGGTCACTGTGCGGGGTGTCGCACCGCACTCGCGGGTTCGCACTCCGACGTCACCGTGTTCACCACCGAGCACACCTGGATCCGCCGGGAGAACGTGGAACCACTCATCTCGATCGCGCAGCGTCGGCCGTCGGTGTCGCCGTGGCGGGTCATCGTCATCGAGGATGCCGACCGGCTCAACGAGACATCGGGCAACGTCCTGCTCAAGACCATCGAGGAACCGCCGCCGCGGACGGTCTGGCTGCTCTGCGCGCCCGCGGTCGACGACGTCCTGCAGACGATCCGCTCCCGTTCGCGCCACGTGCCGCTGCGGATCCCGCCCGCCGACGCGGTCGCCGAACTGCTCGTGCGCCGCGACGGGATCGACCCGGTGATGGCCGCGTTCGCCGCCCGCGCCGCCCAGAGCCACGTCGGACTGGCCCGTCGCCTGGCCCGCGACGAGGGTGCCCGTATCCGCCGTCGCGAGGTGCTCCGGCTGCCGCAGCGGTTGCGCGGGGTCGGTGATGCGGTCGTCGCGGCCGGTGAGCTCGTCGAGGTGGCGGCCGAGGAGGCCGGTTCGTCGACGACGGAGCGCGACGCGCTGGAGCGGGCCGAGCTGCTGCACGCCCTGGGTGCCGACGGCGTCGCGACGATCCCGCCCTCGGTGCGTGCTCAGGTCCGTCAGCTCGAGGAGGATCAGAAGCGGCGGGCCCGACGCCACCAGACCGATGTGCTCGACCGCTCGCTCGTCGACCTGCTGGGGCTGTTGCGTGACGTCCTCGTCGTCCAGCTCGGCGCTCCCGTCGACCTGGTGAACTCCGACATGACGGCCGACGTACGGAGCATGGCAGCGGCCTGCACACCCGAGGAGACGCTGCGCCAGAGCGATGCCGTCCAGCTGGCGCGGGAACGGCTGGGGCAGAACGTCGCTCCATTGCTGGCCATCGAGGCGCTTGCGCTCAGCCTGCGCCGACCACGCGATCGCCGACCTCCCGCGTAGCCTGACGCCACCATGCGTCACCGTCCCCGTCACCCCAGCCGTCGGGGGGTTCCCCCCGTAGCGACCCAGCTCCTGCGGGTCAAGGGCCTGCGGGTCAAGGGCCTGCGGGTCGTGGGCTTGCGGGTTGTGGGCCTGCTGGTCGCGGGCCTGCTCGCCGGGTGTTCGGTGCTGGGTAGCGACGGACCCGACCCGCAGCCGGTCGGCAGCGCGAGCGCGGTCGTGGACGAACCGGCACTCGACCCCGCACTGAGCGCGTTCTACACCCAGCGGTTGGAGTGGAGCGACTGCTCCGGTGGGTTCCAGTGCACGACCCTCTCGGTGCCGGTCGACTACGCCGACCCCGCCGGTGCCACCGCCGCGCTGCAGGTGACCCGCCTGCGCACACCGGCCGGTGGCGAGGACCGCCTCGGGTCCCTGGTGCTCAACCCGGGCGGGCCGGGGGCCTCGGGGGTCGAGTACGCGCGCGCTGCGCAGCAGGTCGTCTCGGCGTCGGTGCGGGCGCACTTCGACGTCGTCGGGTTCGACCCCCGCGGAGTCGGCGGCTCCGACCCTGTGCGGTGTCTCCCGGATACCGACGTCGACCGCTTCCTCACGACCGACCCCACGCCCGACGACGCCGCCGAGGTGAGGGCACTCAGCGCGCAGGTCGTCCACCTCGGGGAGGGGTGCAAGGCGTCGGGGGCACTCGCGGCGCACGTCGACACGCTGTCCGTGGCGAAGGACATGGACGTCCTGCGCGCAGCCCTCGGTGACGACAGGCTGAACTACCTCGGGAAGTCGTACGGCACCTACCTCGGAGCGCTCTACGCCGGGCAGTTCCCGCAGCGCGTCGGCCGGTTCGTGCTCGACGGAGCCCTCGACCCCGCCCTGTCCAGCGCGGAGGTCAACGCGGGCCAGGCCAGGGGTTTCGAGCTGGCGTTGCGCTCCTATGTCACCGGCTGCCTCACGGCGGACGACTGCCCACTCTCGGGCAGCGTCGATCAGGGGGTCCGGCAGATCCGCGACCTGCTCGACCGTCTCGACGTCGAACCCCTGCCGACGGGGACGCAGCGCCCGTTGGTGCAGGGTCTGGGGTACCTCGCGCTGGCCTACCCGTTGTACGCGAGATCACTGTGGCCTCAACTCAGCGCGGCGCTGGGCGCGGCCATGAGTGGTGACGGCTCGAAGATGCTCGTCCTGGCCGACGCCTATTCCGCTCGCGGTGCGAACGGCAGGTACCTCAACAACTCGACCACGGTCATCTATGCGGTGAACTGCCTGGATCGTTCCGACGCGGAAACCCTGCCGCAGGTGGAGGAGACCGTCACCCGGCTCGCGGCCGACGCCCCGACGTTCGGGGCGTTCCTCGGCTGGGGCGGGCTGGCGTGCACCGACTGGCCGATCCCCCCGATCGCCTCGGCGGCGCCCGTCCATGCCGAGGGTGCCGGGCCCATCGTGGTCGTGGGTACCACGCGCGATCCGGCGACCCCGTACGCGTGGGCGCAGCAGCTGGCGGGCGAACTGTCCTCGGGCCGGTTGCTGACCTACGACGGTGACGGTCACACCGCCTACCGGACGGGGAGCGGTTGCGTCGACGACGCCGTCGACACCTACCTCGTGTCGGGTGAACAACCAGCCGAGGGCAGGACGTGCTGACCCGGTGGTGAGGTTCGCGGGCCGATACTGAGTCGATGAGCCGCCCCCGCGAACTCCTCCGCATCGACGTCGACGGTGGCGTGCTGTTCGCCGAGCACCGGCCCGGGCCAGGCCCGTGCGTGGTGTTCCTGCACGCGGGGGTGTGCGACCGGCGCAGCGTCGCGGACCTCGTCCCGTTCCTGCCCGAGGAGGTGGGGTTCCTCTGCTACGACCGCCGGGGTTTCGGTGATTCCCCGCCCGCCGGTTCCCGGTTCTCCCACCTCGACGACCTCACGGCCGTGCTGGACACCGTCACCGAGGGCCCCGCCGTGCTCGTGGGTTCCTCGATGGGAGGGGCGCTCGCCCTCGACGCGGCGCTCACCATGCCGGAGCGGGTCGCGGGGTTGGTGCTGCTGGCGCCCGCGGTCAGCGGATGTCCTCCGGTCCCACCCGATGACCTGGACGCCGCGACCCGCTCGTTGTCCGAGGCGATCGACGCGGCGACGGAGGCGGGGGGACTCGACGAGGTCGCCGAACTCGAGGCCCGGCTGTGGCTGGACGGCCCGACCTCGCCCGCGGGTCGCGTCGGCGGCGCGGTGCGGGAACTCGCGCTCGCGATGAATTCGGTGGTGCTGCACCACGCCGTGCCCGATTGCGCCGTGCCCGATTGCGCCGTGCCCGATTGCGCCGTGCCCGACCGCGCCGTGCCCGACCGTGCCGTGCCCGACCACGCCGGGGTCAGCGGGGTCGATGTGTGGTCGCGGCTCGATGAGGTCACGGTTGCGGTCACCCTCGCGACGGGTGACCTCGATTGCTCCTACCTGCAGACGCGCACCGAGGAGCTGCGGCGCCGGATCCCCGGGGCCCGTCGCGTCGACCTCCCGGGGGTCGCCCACCTGCCGTATCTGGAGAACCCGGCGCTCGTCGCACGGGTGATCGCGGGTGCGTTGTGAGGCGGCGC
>JBPBQU010000022.1:0-8971 GCA_050955085.1 Janthinobacterium lividum
AACGCGTTCTACGACGCGCTCGTGGAGATCGAGGGATACCGCGACCTGCCCGTCACGCAGGCGGCACAGCGCGTGCAGCGCAGCGGGTTCCCGCTGGCGTACGCCGACCACGAACCCGAGGCCCGACTCATCGCCTCGGCGCTGACCGGTTTTACCCCGCGCGGTTTCAGTTGTCGCCTGCGCGATGCGCAGAGACCGACTCAGAGTGGTGACGACGACGACCTCACACCCGCAGCCGGGGCGCTGCGGGGCGCCCTGGGCGCCCAGGTGGTGACGGAAGATCCCCGGATCATCGGCGGAACGGCGGGCCGGGGGCTCGAATACACCCTCAGCGGCCCGGATGCACCCCGCCTGGCCTGGGCCACGGCCGGCTGGGCGGTGGCCTCGGCCGCGTCCTACGACGTCGTCGAGATCAGCGTCGAGGGTTCCCGCTGGACCCGCTCGAACTCCGGCCGCGGATGGATCACGACCGCCACCGGCGTTCCCTCCGGAAGCGTCCAGATCCGCGTCGGCTGAGTTCAGCGCCCCGCGTGGGCCTAGCGGGCCTCGGGGCCGAGGTACTGGCGCTCGGCCTCGCCGACGTACACCTGGCGCGGGCGACCGATCTTGGTGGCCGGATCCTCCATCATCTCGCGCCACTGCGCGATCCAACCGGGCAGGCGACCCAGGGCGAAGAGCACCGTGAACATCCTGGTCGGGAAACCCATGGCCTTGTAGATGATGCCCGTGTAGAAGTCGACGTTCGGGTACAGCTTGCGTTCGACGAAGTAGTCGTCGGACAGGGCGATCTCCTCCAGGCGCATGGCGATGTCGAGGAGTTCGTCGCGCATGCCGAGCTGGGACAGGACCTCGTCGGCCGTCTTCTTCACGATGGCCGCGCGGGGATCGTAGTTCTTGTACACCCGGTGGCCGAAGCCCATCAGGCGCACGCCCTTCTCCTTGTTCTTGACCTTGGTCACGAACGTGTCGACGTCGTCGTCGGAGTTCTTGATCGCCTCCAGCATGTCGAGGACGGCCGAGTTCGCCCCACCGTGCAGCGGCCCGGACAGCGCGTGGATACCGGCGGACACCGAGGCGAAGAGGTTGGCCTGACCGGACCCCACGAGGCGCACCGTGGACGTCGAACAGTTCTGCTCATGGTCGGCGTGCAGGATGAACAACTGGTCGAGCGCCTTGACGAGAACCGGGTCGAGCTCGTAGTCCTCCGCCGGGTTGCCGAAGGCCAGCCGGGTGAAGTTCTCGACGAGACCGAGCCGGTTGTCGGGGTAGAGCAGCGGCTGGCCGAGCGACTTCCGCAGCGCGTAGGCCGCGATCGTCGGGAGTTTCGCCAGCAGACGGGCGGTGGAGAGCTCGACCTGCTCGGCGTCGAACGGGTTGAGGCTGTTGGGGTAGAACGTCGAGAGCGCACTGACGGCGCTGGAGAGCACCGGCATGGGGTGGGCGTCGCGCGGGAAACCGTCGAAGAAGCGCTTGAGGTCCTCGTGCAACAGGGTGTGCCGTTGGATGCGCTCGGTGAACTCCACCAGTTGCGCCGGTGTCGGCAGCTCACCGTAGATGAGCAGGTAGGACGTCTCGACGAAGGTGGACTTCTCGGCGAGCTGCTCGATCGGGTAGCCGCGGTAACGCAGGATGCCCGCGTCGCCGTCGATGTAGGTGACGGCCGACGTGCAGGACGCGGTGTTCGTGAACCCCGAGTCCAGGGTGACGAGGCCGGTCTCGTTCATGAGGGAGCCGATCGCGAACCCACTGGCCCCCTCGGTGGCAGGGGTCACGGGGAGGTCGAGGTCGCCACCTGCGTGCTTGAGCATCACGGAGTCCACCATGCGGCGACCGTACCTTTCCCCCGCAAGCCGACCCAATCTGGGTCGACACGGGTTCATCACACTCCGGCGCCGAGACCTTCCAGCCGGGCGGGCACCTGCCCGATCCGTTCGTCGCTCGCAGTGAGCGCGATACGCACGTGACGGGCTCCCGGCGCGCCGTAGAAGTCCCCCGGGGCGGCGAGGATGCCACGGGCCGCGAGCAGGTCCACGGTCTCGCGCGACGCCTCGCCACGGGTGCTCCACAGGTACAGCCCGGCGAGCGATGAGTCGATGCGGAAACCCGCGGACTGCAACGCCGGGCGCAGCAGCTCACGGCGGGCCCGGTAGCGCTCGCGCTGAACGTCGACGTGCGTGTCGTCGAGCAACGCGGCCTGCAGGGCGACCTGCACGGGCCACGCCACGATCATCCCGGCGTGCTTGCGCACCTCGAGCAGCTCGCGTATCAGCGCGACGTCGCCGGCCAGGAAGGCCGCGCGATAACCGGCCAGGTTGGACTGCTTGGAGGTCGAGTAGGCCACCAGCAACCCGCTGTGGTCCCCGTCGCAGACCCGCGGGTCGAGCACCGAGGGGACCAACCCCCCGCGGGCCGCGTCGTGACCGGCGTCCCAACCCAACTCGGCGTAGCACTCGTCACTGGCCACCACCACGTCGTGCTCGCGGGCCCACGTCACCAGGGCGCGCAGGTCGGCGACGTCGAGCACCGAACCCGTCGGGTTGGCCGGCGAGTTGAGCCACAGCAGGCGGATGCGCTGCCCGGACTCCCAGGCGTCCTGCAACTCCTCGACCGTATCCACCCCCAGCGGGGTGGCCCCCGCGAGGCGCGCCCCGACGTCGTAGGTCGGGTAGGCGACCGACGGGTGCGCCACCACGTCCGCTGAACCCAGACCCAGCAGCAGCGGCAGCCACGCGACGAGTTCCTTCGAGCCCATGGTCGGCAGCACACCGTCGGGGTCCAGTGCGGGAACGCCGCGGCGGCGCGCGAACCAGTCGGCGACCGCTTCGCGCAGCGCCGCCGTCCCGTACGTCTGCGGGTAACCGGGGGCGTCGGCGGCCGCGCACAGGGCACGCTGGACGACCTCCGGGGTGGGATCGACGGGGGTGCCGACGGAGAGATCGACGATCCCGCCGGGGTGGGCGCCGGCGAGGGCCTTGGCCCCGGCGAGGGAGTCCCAGGGGAAATCGGGCAGCGACGCGGCGACCCGTCGCCGGGCGCTCACGTCGGTGCCCCTCACGTCAGCGCCCCCCCGTCAGCGCCCCCCACGTCAGCGCCCTTCACCTCAGCGCCCTTCACCTCAGTGCCCCGCACCCTGCGGTGGCAGCGCCGTCACGACGGCGTGGTCCAGGTCGATCTCCCCCAACTTGGCCGCACCACCGGGCGAGCCGATGGTGTCGAAGAACTCGACGTTGGCGGGGGTGAACGCCGACCACTGCTCGGGGACGTCGTCCTCGTAGTAGATGGCCTCCACCGGGCACACGGGCTCACAGGCGCCGCAGTCGACGCACTCGTCGGGGTGGATGTAGAGCGACCGCTTCCCCTCGTAGATGCAGTCGACGGGACATTCCTCGATGCAGGCCTTGTCCTTGACGTCGACACAAGGCTGGGCGATGACGTACGTCACTTCTCGTCCTCTCTCCGGTTGACTTTCCCAGCGGGTCCTCCGGCTGGTCCGGGACGTGTAATCCCTAGTATCGCGGACGTCCGCGAGGAGCACAGGTGGAGGTCTCGTGTCGCAGGTCGGTCGAGGTCGGGGGAACGCAGCGATGGTGCGCGGTGAGCACGTGCTGCGTCCCGAGGAACTGGTGCTCGGGGCCCGCGTCGTGCTGCGCCATCGACTGCCTGACGGCTCGGCCTCCGACGCGCTGGGTGAGCTGGTGACGGTGGACGACACCACCCTGGTGGTGGCGACGCGCCGGGGCGAGGTGTCCGTCGCTCGGGCGGACCTGTTGGCGGGCAAGGCGGTGCCCCCGCCGCCGGTGCGGCGGCGCGCACCTCACACGGTGATCACCACCGACGCCCTGGAGGCGGTGATGGCCGAGCACTGGCGTCCCCTGGAACGCGTCGATCTCGGCGACTGGCGGTTGCGGGCCAGCGGGGGTTTCACGGGGCGCGCGAACTCGTGCCTGACCATCGGCTCCCCCGGTTGCGGGCTCGACGACGCGATCATCCGGGTGGAGCGGTTCTACCAGGAGCGCGACCTGCCCCCGATGGTCGCGGTGGCCCACCCGGCCGGTGGTCTGGGCGAAGGGCAGGAGGTCGTCGACGCCCTCGCCGCGGGTGGCTGGGGCGTACGGACCCCGACCCTGGTCATGACGGCGGCGACCGACGTCCTGCCCGCGGCGCACGAGCTGACACTGCCCGTGGGACTGCGCGTCGCCACGGCGGCCGAACCCGACGACGCGTGGCTCGCGAGTTACCACTACCAGGGGGTCGACGTCCCCCCGGACGGGCGCCGGGTCCTGGTCTCGGCCGACGAACAGCTCTTCGTGCGCATCCTCGACGGTGATCGGATCGTGGCCATCGCGCGTGGCTCGCTCTCCCCCGGGTGGGCGGGTGTGACCGCCCTCGAGACCGTAGCGACCCATCGGCGCCGGGGGCTCGGCCGACGTGTCCTCGCCGAGATCGCCGACTGGGCCAGGACGCGGGGCGCGACCTCGACTTACCTGCAGGTGCAGGCCGACAACCAGGGCGCCCGGAGTCTTTACGCGGCAGCGGGTTTCTCGACCCACCACGCCTACCACTACCGGGTCGCCCCCGCGGGTTGACCGACACGGCGGGACAGGTCGCCACGAGCCCCTCCTCCGCAGGCCCCCGCTCGGCCCTCGGGGTTGGCTCCCCGAGGCTGCCCGGCACCGTGCCCGCGGCTCAGGGCAGGCGGAAGCCCGCGACGAGGTCGTTCAGCTCGGTCGCGGCCTGCGAGACCTCACCCGCGGTGGCCGCCGTCCGGGTGGCACCGGAGGTGGTCTGCTCCGCGGAAGCGGCGATGCCGGAGATGTTCGTGGCGATCTCGCGGGATCCGGAGGAGACCTCGGTGACGTTGCGGACCATCTCGCTGGTGGTGGCGGACTGCTCCTCCACCGCGGCCGCGATGGTGGCCTGCAGGGCGTCGATGCGGGCGATGACCTCACTGATGCCGCCGATGGCGGAGGCGGCCTCCGAGGCGTCGTTCTGGGTGGCCGCGACGCGGGTGGTGATGGACTCCGTGGCTCGCGCGGTCTGCTGTGCAAGTTCCTTCACCTCGCCGGCGACGACGGCGAAACCCTTGCCCATCTCCCCCGCGCGGGCGGCTTCGATGGTCGCGTTCAGGGCGAGGAGGTTGGTCTGCTCGGCGATGGAGGTGATGAGTTTGACGACGTCACCGATCTCGCGGGATGAGGCCGAGAGGCGATCCAGGATGAGCGAGGCGTGCGAGGCGCTGGCCACCGCGTCGGCGGCCACCGAGGAGGCCTCGGCGGTGGAGGAGGCGATCTCGCGGATCGCGGAGGTCATCTGCTCCCCGGCCGCGGCGACGGTCCCGATGTTGGCGGAGATTTCCTCGGTGGCCGCGGAGACGACCTGCGACTGCGAGGACGCCTCCCGCGCACCGGAGGACAGCTGGGTGGCGACGGAGGAGAGCTCCGCACTGGAGGCGGCCAGCGTCACCGCGGAGCCGGTGATGCGACGCATGGTGGTGGTGAGGGTGTCCATGCTGGAATCGAGGGCGGTGGCCAGTCGCCCGACCTCGTCGGACGCGGAGTGGCCCACCCGCTGGTCCAGGCGCCCGACGGCCATGCCCTGCACCACCCGCAGGGCACGACCGAGGGGGCGGGCGATGGAGCGCGCCACCACGTTCGCCACGATGACGGCGATCAGCAGGGCGGCGGCGCCGATGACCAGCAGCAGCACCACAGCGGTGTGGTAGTCGGAGGCCCCGCTGGCAGCCATCTCCTTCGCGGCGGCCTGTTCCGTGGCGCTGAGGGAGTCCAGCTGGGTGGTCAGGTCCTTCGCGATCGGCACCACGACGGCGCGCGCGTTGGTGAACCCGACCAGGTCGCCGGCCTCGGCGAACGGGATCAGCGCTTCGCGGGCAGCGCGATAGCTGGCGATGAGGTCCACCGCCTTCCCCCGCTGCGCCGCGGAGGCGCTGGGTCCGGAGGCCAGATAGGCCTTCCAGGCGTCGTCGTAGGCGGCGTCGTCGGTGGTCATCGTGGCCAGGGCGGCGGTCTTGGCCTCGGCGTCGATGGCCAGGACGGTGTTGAGCAGGGACAAGCGGGAGGTGACGAACGCCGTCTTGACCTCGGCGACGCTCTTGACCGAGTTGACGCCGCTCTCCGACAACGCCTTCAGGTTGTGCTGGGAGGAACCCAGGCGGTTGATCCCCAGGCCCACCACGGCAGCGAGCAGTAGGCAGATGACGCCGAAACCGGCGAACAGTTTGGTGGCGACGTTCAGATCACGCAGCATCTTCACGGCGGGCGCCTTCCGGAGGGATCATGAGCGGGGGGACTCGACGAGACCCGGGCGGCACCGTTCTCGACTGCTTCCTACCGGCTCCTTTCGGGACACCTGGCCCGCACCTTGAGCCCGGACAGGTGAACGCCGGCGGCCACGACGCCGAGGGACAGTCACCATCGCGCCGAGGACCCTTCCTCGACGGACGGCTGCCCGGTCCCCTTCGTCCTAGCGGGACGAATCCCCCCACCACGGCAGGGATGGCGCCGTCGCCGCAGGCGCCGGGAACCGCACCGTGGGCTGGGCCCGACATGCGAAGACCCCGCGTACCGCCGGCACCCCCGGGGCCTGCCGTACGCGGGGTCGAGAGTGGACTCGACCTGCCCGGCCGTACCTCCCCTCCGGGGTACGGCTGCGCGGTTCAGAGCCGGCTACGACCACGTCCCGCGGTCGTGGTGTCGCGCAGGTCGATGACCTGCGGGGTCGCGAGATCCTGCTGCTCCCGCTGCGCGGCCTCGAGCACGTCGGTGATCTCGTGGCCGATGAGTTCGTGCCGCTCCAGCAGCGCGTCGCGCAGGGCGGCGACGAGATGGCGGTGTCGGCCGAGGAGTTCCCGGACGGCCTCCTTCTGCTCACCGAGCAGATTCTCGACCAACCGGCGTCCCTCGGAGTCACCCAGCACCCGCGACACCAGGTTCCCGTCGGTGAACGCGCCGTTCTGCACGGCGGCGAAGCTGACCAGGGTCCCCGCCATGCCGGCGGAACCGACCATCTGCGCGGCCGTCGACGTCGCGGACGCCAGATCCCCGGCGGGGCCCGTCGACACGTCACCGAAGAAGAGTTCCTCGGCCACCTGACCGCCGAACGCGATCCGGATCAACCCGGCGAGTTCGCTGCGCGAACGGGTGTAGACGTCCTCACTGTCACCGTGCGCCAACAAACCCAGGGCATCGGCACGTTTGATGATGGTGAGGATCTCCAGCCGACGCTGCGGAGCGACCAGCCACGCCACCGTGGCGTGTCCCGCCTCATGGGTGGCGATGAGCCGGGCCTCGTGCTCGGTGTAGGCGACCGGCTGGCCGATACCGACCTCGGTGACGAGCCGGGCGTGCTCGATGTCGTTCCAGGACATGCCATCCGCATCGCGACGGACCGCATTGACGAGCGCCTCGTCGAGAAGGTTCTCGATCATCACGGGGCTGTAACCGTTCGTGATACCGGCCAGCGCATCACGACGCTCGGGGTCGTCGAGCGCGATCTCGTGGGATTTACGCCCCAGGAAATGATCGACGAGTTCACGACGGCTCGATTTGTCCGGCAGGCCGAACGTCATGCGCCGGTCGAACCGACCCGGGCGCAGCAACGCCGGGTCGAGGGAATCGGCGCGGTTGGTCGCCGCGATGATGAGCACCTCGACGGGCTCGGTCACGGGACGTTTCAACTGCCGCTGTTCGGGCAGGTACCGGTTGGCCAGGTCCACGAACCAGCCGCGGAACCGGTCGGCCCCCGTGGGTTCGTCGAAACTCTGCATCTGGACGAGGAGTTCGTTGACGACCCCGCTCGCCCCCTCGCTGCTCGCGATCCGATCCACCCGTACGGCTGACGACATCCCGGCCGACGACATCCCGGTCGACGACATCGGGGTCGACGACATCGGGGTGAAGGTTCCTGGCACCGGTGTCATCGACAACCCGACGAGTCCCCCGCACCCCTCGACGGTGCGACCCGCAGTCATGGAACTGCTCACCCCACCGCGCGCACCGGCGATCGCGTCGATCTCCTCGATGAACCCGATCGCCCCGCCTTCGGCCCGGGCGGCCTTGCGCAGCGCCTTGAAGTAGGAGCGCAGTTTGCGCGCCGTTGCTCCGTACCACATCGACTGGAAGCTGGTCGCGGAGACGAACAGGAACGGGACCCCGGCTTCCCGGGCCATGGCCTTGGCCATGTGCGTCTTGCCGGTCCCCGGCGATCCCTCGAAGAGCAGACCCCGTCGCGCCCGGCCCCCCATGTCACGACGGAAACTGCGCGCGGAGAGGAACAGGTCGAGGCTGCGTTCGACGTCCTCGCGGACGGCGGCGAGACCCACGACGTCGTCGAGGGAGACGTCGATCTGCTCGGGACGGAAGACGATGTGCGGCGAGCGGCCCGCCACGACGGTCTGGCCGAGCAGCACCACGATCATGAGGGCGAAGAAGATCCCCACCATGAGGTACAGCGGGTCGACGGCCGGCAGCGACGGCAGCAGCGACCGCCCCAGCGCCAACCGGATGTCCACCGCCATCAGGAGCGCGAGGGCGATCAACAGCAACCGGGTGGTGCGGCGCCGGCGATTGCGTTCCCGCTGCCGGCCGACGTCGGCGGAGTCACGACCCGTGCGCCGCCCCCCGGGCGGTGTTTCGTTCTCGGCATGGTTCTCGCCACCACCGCGGGCACGTCTCGAGTGGTCTGTCTGGTGTGGGTCCGGTGCACGCACCACGTGGGCCACGGGCTGCTCCCTCTCGTCACCGCCCGGTCGGAGCACCGGGCGCTGACACCACCCAACTCCCACCCCCGCCCGCTGACCACCCACGGTGACCGGTTCGGACGAAAGTAGTCACCCATCTGGCTCAACCGACCGGAGAAAGTCGATCACCCTCCGCATCGGAGAGGGGTCACAGCGCAGCGGCGATCCCCGCGAACACGTCGGTCTCACGGCCCTGGTCGTCGAAGGGCCCAGACG
>JBPBQU010000023.1:0-8535 GCA_050955085.1 Janthinobacterium lividum
CCCCGTCACGACCAACGGCAGCGACTCGTCGACGGGCAGATGACTCGCGGCCAACGACGAGGAGATCTCGGCCAGGTTGGCGCCCACGAGCTCCCCGATCAGGCCGGCGCGATGGAAGGCCGACAGGGCATTCGGGCTGGCGTAGGTGACGATGCCCTCGCCGTCGAGGCGCACCATCCCGTCACCGACACGGGGTGCTCCCCGGCGCGGACCCGTGGGTGCGGCGGTCTGCGGGAAGTCGCCCGCGGCGATCATGCGCGTGAGGTCGTCGGCGCACTTGACGTAGTTGAGCTCCAGCCGGCTCGGCGTGCGCGACGTCGCCAGGTTCGTGTGCCGGGCCAGGACTCCCAGCACGACCCCCTCCCGGACGACGGGGATGGTCTCCTCGCGCACGGGGACGTCGTCGTCCCACTCCGGGTCACGACCACGCAGGCTGCGGGCCTCGTCGAAGGTCGTGTCGACCTGCGGACGACGACCCCGGTCGAGTACCGCTCCCACGACGTCGTCGTAGTGCACGGTCGGCCCCGTGGTGGGCCGGCAGTGCGCCACCGCGACGAAGTGCTGGCGGTCCTTCGACGGCACCCACAGCACGAGGTCGGCGAAGGACAGATCCGAGATCAGCTGCCAATCACCGACCAACTGCCTCAACCATTCGGCCTCGGGCGCGCTGATCCCGGTCTCCGACTGCAGCAGGTCCGACATGGTGGGCACCCCGTGAGACTACGGCGCGCCCACCCTCCGCCAGGATCACCCCCGCCCGGTGCTCACCCCGTGCGCAAGACCGTGCGCAGGACCCGCAGCCCGACCGACAGCGCCGCGAGGTCGGCCCGATCGGACCCCCCGATGTCACCCAGGGTCTGGCGTGCACGGCCCACGGCGCTCTGGTGAGCGTCCTCCCAGGCGTCGACCGCGGCCGCCGCCTCGATCGGGCGGACGGCTTCCGCGAGCACCGCGGCGGTGAGCTCGCGCAGGGCGGCGTAGAGGTCGTCGCGCAGGGCCGCCCGGGCCAGTGACTGCCAGCGGTCGGCGCGCGGCAAGGCGGCGATGGACGCGAGCAGCGATTCGATCCGATAACGGTGAGACAGCTCGAACCACGTCGCGGCGACGTCGTCGATGTCGCACCCCGTCGCGGCGGCCACCTCGACCACGTCGAGCAACGGGAACGTCGAGAGCATCGACGCCGTCCGCAGCGCCTCGTCCTCACCCACTCCCTGCTCGACGAACCGCGCGGCCTGCTCACGCATCCGGGCCTCGTCGTCCCCACGCAGCAACTCCAGGACGCGGGGCGCGAGCCCCGTCACCGGGCCGGCGAATCGCGCCACCTCGGCCGAGACGTCGATGCCGTCGGGGCGGGCCTGCAGGAACCACCGCACCGAACGGTCCAGCAGTCGCTGGTGTTCCTGACGCAGACGCGACTGCACCGCGGCGGCCACCGTCGCGTCGAGCGCCTCGACGGCGCTCGCCCGCTCGGACAACCCGAACACGGCCACCGACACCACGAACGCGCGCACCACATCGGCGGGTTCGCAACCGGTCTCCTCCACGGCGCGGAACGCGAACGACAACCCCCCCGTACCCACGACGTGGTTCACCAGGACGGTCGTCGCGATCTGGCGACGCAGTGGGTGTTCCGCCAGGTTCTCGCCGAAACGCTCACCGAGCTCGGCCGGGAAGTACCCGCGCAGGGTCTGCGCGACCCATTCCTCGTCCGGCAACGCACTGCCGAGGACTGCCGCCCCCAGCGAGATCTTGGCGTGGGCCGACAGCACCGAGAGTTCCGGCATCGTCAGCCCGAACCCCTCACGCGCCCGCCGGTCGAGTTCGGCACTCGAGGGCAGAGCCTCGAGGCGACGATCGATGTCTCCCGAGCGTTGCAGCGCCTCGAGAAACCTGCGATGCGCGGGCAGCAGACCGGAAGCGAACGCACCCTCGACACTCAGCGTCACGTTCTGCTCATAGTTGTCCCGCAGGACGAGGCGGCCCACCTCGTCCGTCATCCGCAGCAGGGTGGCGTTGCGATCCCCCGCATCGAGACGGCCCTGGGCCACCAGATGATCGAGGAGGATCTTGATGTTGACCTCGTGGTCACTGCAGTCCACGCCTGCGGAGTTGTCGATGGCGTCGGTGTTCAACTGCACGCCTGCCCCGCCGCGTCCCTGCAGCGCAGCCTCGATGCGGCCACGCTGGGTCAACCCCAGATTGCCGCCCTCACCCACGACGCGGACCCGCAACTGCGCCCCGTCGACACGCACGACGTCGTTGGCCTTGTCCCCCACCTCCGCATGCGACTCCGTGGAGGCCTTGACGTAGGTACCGATCCCGCCGTTCCAGAACAGGTCGACGGGAGCGGTCAGGATGGCGCGAACGAGTTCCACCGGTGACAGCGCGGTCACGCCCTCGGCGATCCCCAGGACCTCCGCGACCTGTTTCGAGACCGGCACCGTCTTCGCGCTCCGGCTGTAGACACCACCACCGGCCGAGAGGAGCGCCGTGTCGTAGTCGTCCCACGACGAGCGGGGCAGCTCGAACAGTCGCCGTCGTTCCGCCTGCGACGTCTGCGGATCGGGGTCCGGATCGAGGAACACGTGCCGGTGGTCGAAGGCCGCGACCAACCGGATCTGTCCGCTCAGCAGCATCCCGTTGCCGAAGACGTCGCCGCTCATGTCACCCACCCCGACGACCGTCGTCGGGTCGTTCTGCACGTCGTGGCCGAGCTCGCGGAAATGGCGCCGGACACTTTCCCACGCCCCGCGGGCCGTGATGCCCATGGCCTTGTGGTCGTACCCGATCGACCCGCCGGAGGCGAATGCGTCCCCGAGCCAGAACCCCCGAGACGTCGCGATCTCGTTGGCGATGTCGGAGAACGTGGCAGTCCCCTTGTCGGCCGCGACGACCAGGTAGGAGTCGTCGCCGTCGTAGCGCACGACGTCACGCGGCGCGACCGTGCGGCGTTCCCCGTCCTCGACCCGGAGATCGTCCGTGACGTCGAGCAATCCCGCGATGAACGTCTTGTAGGAGGCGATCCCCTCCGCCCACCACGCGTCACGATCGACCGAGGGGTCCGGGAGTTGTTTGGCGACGAAACCACCCTTGGCGCCCGTCGGGACGATGACGGCGTTCTTGACGATCTGCGCCTTGACCAGTCCGAGCACCTCCGTGCGGAAGTCCTCGCGTCGGTCCGACCAGCGCAACCCACCACGGGCGACCTCGCCGTAGCGCAGGTGCACACCCTCCACGCGCGGGGAGTAGACCCACACCTCCGCGTGCGGAGCCGGGGCGGGCATCCCCGCGATCTCCTTGGGAGACAACTTGAACGACACGTACGGGTGGGCCCGACCATCGGCTCCGCGCTGGTAGGCGTTGGTCCGCACGACCGCGAGCACGACCGAGAGCAGGGCCCGCAGGATCCGATCGGCGTCGAGTCCTTCGACGCCGTCCAGCGCACCGCGGGTCTCCTCCGCGAGGGCGTCGACGACCTCGCTCCGCTCGCTCTCGTGCCCCGCCCGCGCGGGGGCGAAACGTGCCTCGAACAACCGCACGAGCAACCGGGTCAGTCCGACGTCGGCGAGCAGGCACGTCGCGACGTACTCCAGGGAATACGCCAACCCGACCTGGCGCAGGTAGCGCGTCAACGCGCGCAGGATCACGACCTGCTGCCAACTCAGTTGCCCCGCCAGTACCAACCGCGCCAGCGCGTCGCTCTCCGCCTCGCCCGTCCAGGCCGCCGCGAAAGCAGCGCAGAACCTGGCACGGGCGGCGGCGGGATCCGCGTCCAACTGCCATACGTCGACGGGAAGACGCAACCCGACGTCGTCGATCCACACCCTGCGCCCGTCCTCGCGCGTGACGACGTAGGGACGCTCGTCGGTGACCTCCACCCCGAGGTCGGCGAGCACCGGATGGACCGCGGACAGCGTCACCGGTTCGGCCCGGTAGGAGGTCAACCGCCAGATGCGCGGTTCACCGGCGGGATCTTCGCGCAGGTCCAGGACGGGATCCGGTCGGGTACCGTCGTCCGCTCCGAGATCGTCGAGCGTTTCCAGCAGAGCTTGCGCGCGGACGAGATCCGCGGTCGCCCGGGCGGCGTCGACCGCGGCGCGATAGGGGGCGGGAACCCCACCCACCCACGCCCGGACGAGGGCCGCGCCCGCGTCCTCACCGAGCTGGGCCCGGGCATCGTCGAACAGGTCGTCGTCCCAGGAACGTGCCGCGCGGGCGAGCGCGGCCTCGAGCGCGACGGGGTCGACGTCGGAGAGCTCCTCACCGGGGCGGGCGCGGACGACGACGTGCAAGCGTGCGAGCACCGACTCCGAGACGCGCAGGGTGTGTTCGACGGACCCGCCGTCGAAGGCGTCACGCAGGAGGGCCTCCAGGCGCGCGCCGATCCGCGTCGTGTAGCGGTCGCGCGGTAGGAACACCAGGCAGGACATGAAGCGCCGGTAGTCGTCACGACGCAGGAAGAGCCGGGTACGGCGCCGTTCCTGCAACCGCAGGACGGCGAGAGCAGTCGCAAGGATGCTTTCGGCGTCGGCCTGCAGCAGCTCGTCGCGCGGGAAGGTCTCGAGGATGCTCAGCAGGTCCTTGGCCGAATGTCCACTGACACCGAAACCGGCACGCTGCAGGACCTCCGACACCTTCTCGGCGACGACGGGCACCCGTTTCACCGAGTCGGTGTAGGCACCGGAGGTGAACAACCCGAGGAAGCGACGCTCACCCGTGACCCGGCCCGCCGCATCGAACGTCTTGACACCCACGTAGTCGAGGAACGCGGGCCGGTGCACGGTCGCGCGGGCGTTGGCCTTCGTGATCACGAGGACACGGGGCTCGCTCGCCTTCTCCCGCACGGGGCCGGAGAGCTTGCGCACCCGACCACCCGTTCGACCCGGGCGCTCGGCCAGCACGCCGAGCCCGGTGTCCGGGCGGGCCAGGAGGACGACTTCGCGGTCGCGTTCGTCCAGGTCGTACTCGCGGTAACCCAGGAAGGTGAAACGGTCATCGGCCATCCAGCGCAGGAACCGCTCGGCCACCCGCAGCTCGTCCGGCCCCACCCCGGTCGGTGGCTCGATCTGGAGCTCGTCAGCGATCTGCAACGCCTTCGTGCGCATGGGGTGCCAGCCTCGGACGGCTGCGCGGACGTCGTCGAGCACGCCCTCCAGCTCCGAGAGCAGGCCCGCACGCTTCGCCGGACCCGACTCGCGGTCGATCTCGATCCGGATCCAGGACTCGGCGGCCACCCCCTCACCGTCAGCGGCGGCCGAGACGTCATGCAGATCCTGCAGCGCACCCTCGGGGTCGCGACGCGCGGCGAGGCGGGGATGAACGAGCAGGTGGATCCCGATCCCCGACCGGGTCAGCACCGCGGTGAGGCTGTCGACGAGGAACGGCATGTCGTCCGTGACGACCTCGACGCTCGTGCGCGTCTCACCGGCCCCGGAGTCGGCCCCGTCGACGATGCGGACGAGCGTCTGCCCGCGCTGACGCCGCGCACCCCCCTCGACGTGGGAGGCAACCGCGACCGCGAGCTGCGCGGCCTCTCGGTCGAGAAGATCCTCGACGGCAGTGTGGGCGTAGTAGTCGAGGAGGAGTCGCTCGGCGGAGGTCGCGGACCGTAGCGCAGGGGGCAGACGTTCCCAGTCGGGTCCGCGGGCGGCGCTCGCGGCTCGGATCAAGGTTCGGGGGCTGGCGACGGACGAGGTCGAAAGGGGCATCGTGGCTCCCGGGTGCCGATGGATGAGCCCCTCGACACTAGTGGTCCGCGTCACCATCGCCCCCGCGACCTGACCGACCTGCGTCGTAAGGTGAGGACGTGGCCAACGGGAGTGCACTGGAGGGTCGGGGACCGACCTCACCTGACGCACGGGCGTTGCGGGCCGCCGCCGACCGGCTCGTCTCGCTCCAGGTGGACCTGCGTTCCCCGGAGGCCACCGACGCGCTCGTCGACCTCGTGAGCGCGGTGCACTCGATCCTGCTGGTGGCCGCCGCCGCTGCGACGGAAACCTCGTGAACGTCATGGACAACCTCGTGAACGTCATCGACCTGCGCGGCCAGGCCCCGGGGGACCCGGCCGGATTGGCCACCGTGGCGGCGGCTCTGCGCGAGGTCTGCGTGACCCTGGCCCGGTCTGGGCTCCACCCGCTCGCCCGGCTGGCACTCTCGGACGCGGCCGACGCCGCCGACGAGGCCGCGGTGGCGCTGCGCGAACTCCCACGTCCCGTCGCGCTCGACGCGGTCGAGTCGTGCGAACGTCGACTCGCCGGCGCGCTGCGGAGAGCGACAGCCGATCTCGCCGGTTCGCCGGCCCGTTCCCAGGTGGTGTGACCCGTGCCCGCGTCGTTCTCCGAACGCTTCGACCTACCCGCTGACCCCGTGCAGGCTTTCGCCGTTCTCGTCGATCCCGCATTCCTGGCGGCTCGAGCCGTCCGTTCCGATGCCCTGCAACACACCTCGGACGTACGCACCGAGGGGACGGCAACCGTGGTGACGAGTTCACGAACCGTGCGGACCACAGGTCTACCCGCGGCGGCCGCCAAGTTCCTGGGTGACACCGCGGTGATCGGTCAGGTCGAGCGTTGGGAGGAGGTCGGTCCCGACGGCTCCCGGGACGGCTCGCTCACCTTGACCGTGGAGGGCGCACCCGTGACCCTGGCGGCCACGGCCAGGCTGCGGGCCGCGGGTGCGGCGTGCGTCTACGAACTCATCGGGACGTTGAGCGTGCGTGTTCCACTGCTCGGTGGGGGCGTCGAACGGGCCACCCTCCCCGGTCTGCTCGCGCTCATACGTTCCGAGGTGGATGTCGCCCGGCAGTGGCTCCAACGCCCCTGAGCACCGCCCCTCAGGAGGCGCCCCTCAGGACTCGACCGCCAGCAGCAGCGGGATCTCCGTCGCGTCGTACCAGAGCAGGTCGTGCCCCTCGCAGGCCTCGACCGTGAAACGGGCGGCCTCCTCGCCCGCGTCGGCGCCCGGAAGTGCCACAACGGCAGCCCGCACCTCCGCTTCCGCCTCCTCGGCGTCCACGTGGACGCTGACGAGGTCCTCGATTCGCAGGTCGTAGGGAAGCTCCACCTGCGAACGGTCTGGCGCGGCCCAGCCCGCGGGCCGGGCGGGCGGGCCGGCGGGATCGGCGACATCCAGAGCCAACACGACTCGACGGGGAGGCGTGTCGACCCCGTCGGGACCGGCGAGGCGGCGCACCGACTGCTCGGCGGCGTCGGTCATCGCCACGTATTCGAGTTCCTCGTCGAGCTCACGCGGATCCGCGTCGGCATAGAAGTCGCGCAGCGTGGCCGTCACCGCGTGCACCGTGACCGGAGCGGAACAGATCAGACCCGACGCGACGGCCTCGGCCAGCGCGGACAGCGTCGTGGGCCAATAGACGCGCACCGCGGGTCAGTCCCCGTCCCCGGGTACGCCGTCATCCTTGGTGTCTGCGGTGCCGTCCTCCACGAGGTCCTGCACCGGAGGTGCCTGCTCATCGACCTCCTGCTCATCGAAGTCCTCCTCGTCGAAGTCCTCCTCGTCGAAGACGACACCCTCGAGTTCATCGAGCCGTTCCGCGGCATCGGTCTCACCGTCGGTGTCGGCCTCCGCAGCCTTCTCCAGCCACTCGCGGGCATCCTGCTCACGACCCACCGAGATCAGCGCGTCGGCGAAGGCGTACCAGAGTCGGGCACGCCAGGGGGCGTGCGTATTGGTCCGCAACTGCGGCACCTGCAGTGAGACGACAGCGGCGTCGTGCTGACCGAGATCGTGGCGGGCGCCGGCCGCGACGATGAGCATCTCGACCTTCGACGCCGGATCCAGCGCTGCGGCCTCCTTCGAGGACGCGAGGTCGAGGGCACGCTCAGGTCGTCCGAGCCCACGCTCACAGTCCGCCATGAGCGGCAGGTAACTCTCGTCCCCCGTCATGCGTCGCGCGGTGCGGAACTCGGCGAGTGCCTCACGGAAGTGCCCGGCTTTGTAGGCGGCGATTGCAGCGGCCTCCCGCACTGCTGCGACGCGGCCCCCACGCCGCTGCGCGGCGAGAGCGTGCTGCCACGCCTGTTCCGGATCGACGTCGAGGAAGCGTGCGCTGGCGACGAGGTGGCGGCCGACGAGGTCGGCGCTCTCGGGCGTCAGACTGGAGAGCGCGCGCCGAATCTCGGGAGCGAGCTCACGACCGGTGACGTCGTCGGGCAACCGGGGCCCCGCAGGACGCGGCGGGCGGGTCGAGAACGGCCGCTCATCCGATCGGTCCTGTCCTTGTCGTGGGGCGCCGTTGCGCACCGGACCTCGCTCGTCTCGTCGAGGACCGTCCGCGTGTGTGCTGGTGTTGCGCGGTCCCTCGTTTCGAGGCCGATCCGCGCGGGGCCGGTCACTACGGGGACCATCCGTACGAGGCCGATCACTACGGGGACCATCCGTACGAGGCCGATCACTACGGGGACCATCCGTACGAGGCCGATCACTACGGGGACCATCCGTACGAGGCCGATCACTACGGGGACCATCCGTACGAGGCCGATCACTACGGGGACCATCCATACGAGGCCGATCACT
>JBPBQU010000024.1:0-8401 GCA_050955085.1 Janthinobacterium lividum
GCCGACGGTAGTCGGCGATCAGCGCCTGTCACCCGCCCGTCGAGGTGGCGAGTTCACTCACGTCGAACTGGCGGGCGCAGGAAGGTGCCTGCCGGCGGTACAGGTGGAGGGGACGGGAACCCACATCTGAACCGGGTGTCGCGGTGCGGCCGCGACACCGTCATCCATGAACGGGTGGGTCTCGTCGAGAACCCGACAGCGGAGTTCTAGAACGAAACCCATTTACCCGCGGTTCTGACACCAACGGGTGAATCCGAGGGTCGCACCGTCACTGCTTGATGCTGCAGGAGTGCGATTTCACCCTTCAGAGCAAGTCACCCGACTGGGTCCAGACACGTCGAGTAACTCTTCGTACTGTTGCCCTAACGGACAGCGGCGGGCGCATCCGCTCCACACACCGGTAGGGGAACCAAACATGGGACACGAGAACCACGACACCACCCGAACTACCCTGCGCCAGGCGCGCAAGCGGAAACAGTTCACCGTCAGCACAGCCGCCATCGCGTTCGCCGTCGCCGGGCTCACCGGTCTCGGAGCCATTGCGGCACAGGCCGGTACCGGGCGAGCGGTCTTCACCAGCACGATCCCCACCGTTCCGACGGTGACCGCCACCATGATGACCAACGTCAACCAGAATGCACGAGTGGCGGACCGGGACAACGGCGCCAGTGCCAAGTTGGACGGGAAGTCGTACTGGATCTTCGCGGACACGACCCTGAAGAACGCGTGGAGTTTCTACTCCAGTACGGCAGCGGTCACCACGGACACCAACGCCGAGGACGGTATCGACCTCCTCTCCGGTAACGCGTTCTCCACCGCCACGAGCGCGCCCGTCGGGTTGATCCCGCACACGGCCGCCGAGACGGCGTTCGAGAAGGCTCACGACAAGGGCCTCACCAAATGCACCGCCGCCACCGATCCCTACTGCGGCGTGACGTTCGCGTACTGGCCTGGACAGGTCTTCGCCGACACGGTCAACGACCGGATCGTGTTCTCCTACGGCAAGATCTGCCGCGGTGGCGCCGACGGCACGCCCTGCTCGGGGTTCGTCGGCAAGGGGATCGGCACTGGTTACGCCGCCATCGACCCGGCGACGAACACGGTGACCCGACTCGGGGCCGTGAACCGCCCGAGCCCGGTATCGAGCATCGAAGGGACCGACTCGACTCTGCTCTTCGCGCAGGGGGAGTCCGTCTACACCGGCCGCAATGTCATCAAGGGTGAGCTCTACAGCAACGGTGGCTGCAGCCCGACGTGCCGCACCGCCAAGGTGTCGCTCGGCCAGATCACCGACTACGCCGCCTACCGCTACTGGGATGGCAGCACCTGGAACGCCGACGCGTCGAAGGCAGCCCGCATCGGAGCGGTCAACGGCAATGCCGGCCACAGCCTCTTCTACTCGGAGGCCATCCACTCCTGGGTCAACATGTACCTCGACCTCTACTCGAACAAGGTCGAATACCAGGTCGCCGGCCAGCCCATGGGCCCCTTCTCCCCCAGCAAGGTTGCCTTTGAGGTTCCTCAGGGCAACGGCACCACCTACGGCCTGATGGTGCACACCGAGTACGCGAAGAAGAAGGGTGGTGTCCAGTTCGTGAGTTGGTACGACAACAAGAGCGGCGGCCAGGGCCTGGCCAAGGTCGAGCTCACGCTTCCCGCCGCCACGCCTACCGCGACGGGTTCAGCGACGACTCCCGCCGCGGCGGGCACGGCGACGACTCCCGCCGCGACGGGCACGGGGACGACTCCCGCTCCCAAGAGCACCGCGACGACCTCGGCTCCTGTGAGCACCGCGACGGCCGCTGCTCCGAAGAGCACCGCGACGGCCGCTGCTCCCAAGAGCACCGCGACGATCCCCGTGAGCACCGCCACGGCCGTTGCTCCCGTGAGCGTCGCGACCGCCACCGCAGCCCCGGTGCTCGCCACCGCTGCGAACTGAACCTGATCACGGCGCGCTGGATTGTTCTGACGCCGTGAGGCGAAAAGGGTTTGCGCTCGCGCTGCGGAACTCGATTCCACGTCGGGCTGTCTGAGTTTCGCAGCTCAGGTGCCTCCGAGAGCCCGCTACCGCAACGACGACGCCTGATGTCGGGGTGATCCGTCGTCGCGGTCGCGGGCGACCTCACCATCGAGGTCACCGCCCCCAAGGGGCGGTGACCTCGGAAGCCGGCGAGATCAGGTGCACGGGTCGTGACACGTTGCGTCGTGCAGTGGACGGAGTGAACCGACAACGCCTTCGCGTTCTCTCCCCGCCGGTTGCGACCCCACCCGAGGATGCGGCGGATTTCGGGTTTCGGGTGGTGGTTCGCTCACAACACCGGGAGGGCCGCGTCCAGCACGGGCCCCAGACTCGCCGAGAAGGTTGCCGAGAGGTGGCTGGCGTCCCGGTAGACCAATTGGTCCCCGACCACCACGGGGCAGACGGCGGTGGTGCACAACCAGGGGAACGGATCGATGGTCTGCGCACCGGCCTCCTGCGCCGTTTCCAGGGTGGCGGCCCGTCGTCCCGGGTCGTCGCCGACGGCTTCGTTCACGGCGAGCGCGCACTGCTCCGAGTTCTCGAGGTGCTGCGCCAGGCACCTGGGGATGTCGCGCCGCGGCCAGGGCGTGTCACCGAGGGCGACGACCTGGGCTCCGGTCGCCCGCAGGGTCGTGACGGTCTTCTTCACCCCCGACAACCACTCCTGTCGGCTGACACCGTCCAACGGAGCGAAGATGGCGCTGGAGGTCACGATCATGGCTGGTCGGAGGGCGCGAATGCGTTTCAACGCCTTGGCCCGCCAGGTGTAGCACTCGGTGTAGTCGCGTTTGAGTTGCGCATTGGTCAGCTTGACGTCGTACAGGGGGCAGGCCGACTTGGTGAGGCTCACGAGTTTCCAGTGCCGTTTTCTGGCGACGGCGTCCATCGCCATCATCCACTGATAGGCGTGCGAGTCACCGGTCAGGACGACCGTCGTCGTGCTCGCCGGATCACCCCAGACGCACGAGGCACCCGGTCTGCCACCGAGGTTGGAACTCTTGATCGGCATGTGGCAGGAACTACCGTCGACGGGGCTGGCGCCACCGTCATCCTTCGCGGCGTCGTCCAGGGTCGGTGTGAGGTTGACCGGAACAGGTCCGATCGTGGCTCCCGCCGCGATGGCGTCTTCCAGGTCCCTCGAAGCGGTGATGGTCAACGCCTGCGCACTGGCCCCGGAACCGCGGGTGTCCGGCGCCACCCCGAGGGCGACCCCCGAGGCCAGCACGAGGGTTGTCGTCAGGGCGAGCCCGAAGACGAGACCGCGTCGAGGCAACCGTAGGGCGGGGAGCGCCCGAAGGGGGTTCTCGAAGGCGATGTAGGAGGCGGTGGCGAGCCAGAGGGAGAAACCGGCCAGGACCAGACCGTGGGTCAGGCTGATCGATTCACCGTCCCCGAAATACACGGCGCCGAGCACCAGCAGCGGCCAGTGCCAGAGGTACCAACCGTAGGAGACCTTGGCGATCAACTGAGCGGGGCGGCGGCCGAGCAGAACACGTTCGACCGCGTTCGTCCGGTTCAGACCCGCGATGAGGACGGCGGCGGTGCTCAACACCGGCAGGGCAGCCGCGTGACCGGGGTAGGCGGTGACGTCGGAGTAGGCGACCGCGGCGAGCACGATTCCCGCCACCCCCAGCGTGGCCAGCCACGACGAACCGCCGATGCGGTGCCGGGCCAACCACGGGGCCACGAGCGCCACGAGACCGCCGACCCCCAGTTCCCAGGCCCGGGCCGGCGTCAGGAAGTAGGCCATCGACTGCGCAGCCGCTGTCTCGTGAAGGCACCAGGCGAACGACACGACGGCGACGAGGCCGATCCCCGCCGCGAGCCAGATCCGTTGGGAGCCGCGTTCACCACTGCGCCGCCAGGCCCAGGCCAGAGCGAGCATGAACAACGGCCACCCGAGGTAGAACTGTTCCTCGACACCCAGTGACCAGTAGTGCTGCATCGGCGAGGGATCGGTTCCGGCCTGGTAGTCCACGCCGGAGAACGCCAGGTGGATGTTCATGGCGAAGAACGCTGTCCACAGGGTGTCCACGGTGACCTGACGTGCCTGCAGGCCGGACAGCAGTACCCAGGCACCGATCGCGGTGAGCAGAGCCACGAAGATCGCCAGAGGCAGCAACCGTCGTGCCCGACGGGCGTAGAAAGCGGTGAGCGAGATGCGCCCGCCACGGTTGTGCAGTTCGGCGTACAGGTGGGTGGTGATGAGGAAACCGGAGATGACGAAGAAGACGTCGACACCGACGAAACCACCCGGGAGGAAGGGGACACCCGCGTGGTAGAGCACAACGGCGAGGACGGCGAGTGCACGTACACCCTCGACGTCGGGCCGGAAGGAACGGACGAGGGGAACGCTGTCGACGAGTCGGCTTCGCTGTTGGACGGGGATCGTCACGACACGACCCCCAGCTGACCGGCCTTGTCGTGCAACGACACCTCGACCACCTTGCGCGTTCCCCAGTTCTGCTGCGGGCGTGGCCGCACGATGGCGATCAGGTACAGCGGCTGCAGCAGGAAGAGGTAGAGGAGGCTGGAGAGCGGGCTCAGCATCCACGTCAAAAGACGGCTACGCAGCGATTCGTCCTGGCGGGCGACGACGACGTAGCGGAAGTGCGAGACCATGCCGATGCCCACGGCGGTCAGCAGGGTGTTCAGCAGGAGGCTGGCTGAGATGGCGCCGGTGATGGTTCCGGCCAGGCCGACGGTCAGGGAGATGACGTACATGACGAACCCCAGCGCCTGGGTCATGGTGAACAGGAAGTCGGCCGAGAACACCGGCCGCCGCAGGAGCCACAGCGTTCCCCAGCACCAGGACCGGGCCCAGCGCATGCGCTGACGCAGCAGATGACCCAGGGATTCGGGCAGGGCTGAATAGGCGATCGCTTCGGGTTGGAACTCCGTACGGCCTCGTTCCTTCGCGAAGAACGTCAGGCAGCGGTCATCGCCTGCCCGCACGGGAACACCGAGGAATCGCTGACCGAGGAATCGATGAAGATTCTCTCGCACGACATCGCCACGGTAGGCCGCCAGGATCCCGCAGTTGACGCGGACCGAGCCGAAGGCCCCCTCCGCCAGGCGAGACTGGATGAAGGACATGACGAAACCCATCTCGATCGTTCTGGTGAGGAGCGATCTGGTGTGGTTCTGGCCGTAGGCGACGCCACCGACACTCGTCGTCCGTGGATCGGAGAACGGAATGACGATCTTCTGGACGGTGTCGGGGCGAAGGACGGTGTCGGAGTCGACCGTGATGAAGACCTCCGCGTCGGAGCGGGCGAAAGCTGCTGCCTGGGCTTCGCGCTTGCCACTGTTGAGCTGCCGCATCTCGTGCACGACGACACCCCGGGAACGAAGTTCTCCGATGGCCAGAACGACCTCTGGTTCGACGAGGACGTGGAAGGGCTCACCGTTGCGCAGGGAACCGTCGTCGACGAGCCAGACGGCGCGCGGAAGTCGCTGTTGGGCAGCGAACGACCGGACACCGGCTGCCAGCAGTCGAGGGTCCTCGTTGTAGACGGGAACGACGATGTCGACGCGGAGGGAATCCAGGTCACTGCCCGGTCTGACCGTGTGATGCGGTGCCGCCAGACTCGCCGTCGTCTTGACGACGAGGTGGAGGAACATGAAGGTGTAGCAGACGGCGAGGTTGGTGAACTTGACGACGTACTGCAGGTGGTTCGCCATCACGAGGGTCATGAAGGCGAGGGACAGCATCGAGTACACGACGAGGGACGGGGTTCGGCGCACGGGAATCTCCGAATTCGGCCGGTGGGTGAGTTACCCGGACATGGCGTACCCACCGACCGGCGGCGTAGGTGGGTGAATCACCGGCGGCGCGGGTCGACGAACCTGCTCCGGGAGCAGCGCCGTGAGATCAGACGCGTACGCCCCCGGTGATGCGCACAGCGACGGCGACGGCGACCACGAGCAGGATGCCTCCTCCTGCGAGCCACCCATTGCCGAAGACGACGTCGTCGATCCCTGACCGCAGAGCGTGGACGTACGGGGTTACAGCATCCATGTTTGGCTCCCAAAGTGGACGACAGCATCAGATTCAGCCGCATACGACGAGGGTCGTGCGCACGCGTGGTCGATGGGGCAGACGTCATCGTCTCGGAGGTGGCGCTCCGCGCAGCTGGGCCGGCGGTGCCGCGAGCAAGGAACTGACCGTGACCCTAGTGAGATCCTGTGCGCGGTTTCAAGTGCAGATCGATCTGTAACCGGGGCATCACCCAGAATTTTGAGGTGACTGAGGCTGCGCGGCGCTCGACGACGAACGCCCCGACGGGGTGACGCCGAGGCGTCACCCCCTCGGGGCGCTGAAGACTCACGGGTCCGTGGGTGCGGGTGCGAAGTTCAGGAACGGCGCTCGAACGCCTGCCGCGCTGCGGCAAGTGCGCCTGGAGAGGATTCCAGGCGCCAGTCGAAGGCGCGTGACGCGTTGAAGAAGCAGGCCGCCGACAACCGCGGGAAACCCGTCAGACCGAAGAATTCCTCCAGCCACCGCGCTTTGTCCCGGCGTGGGTCCGGGGGTGCTCCGGGTTCGTCCTTCGACGGTTCACGACACCCGAGTTCCGAGAGCCACACGGGCGCGCTGGGATGCAGGGGGGTCAAGCGGTCGTAGACGCGCTGCACGGCGCGTCCCGGGGACTGCCAACCACCTCCGTAGCCGACGTAGACGTCTGCCGCCAGGACATCCACGACGTCGGATCCCGGGTAGTAGTCCTCGGCCGGGATGCCGCCCTTGTCGCTCGTGGTGATGCACCACGCCCACCGGATGTTCCGCGCGCCGAGACTCCGCTGGAACCGGACGAGATATCGCCAGACGGTGATGTATTCCTCGACCGAGGTGAGGCACCCGGGTCCGCTTCCGCGATAACCCACCGACCACGGGTACCCGGACCCGTTCATCTCATGGGCGAACCGGATGGTCACCCGGCCCGGATGGGCGGCCGCCCTGGTGAAGAAGCGGACGAGATAGTCGTCGTGCACACCCGCCAGCACGTCGGCGAACCTGATCGGGGTGTCGTCGTCCAGTTCTGGCTGCCAGGCGATCTGGACGTCGTACCCACCCGCCGCGGCATCGAGCCCACCGGCCCTGGGCCAGGAAACGCTCCACGTGAGGAACCAGGACATCACCTCGAACCGAGTACCCACGAGGGCTTCCAGGGCATGGTGTTCGGAGCAGTCCGGGAAGGGTTCACGAGGGGCGTAGGCGCCCCAGGTCAACCGGTCGATCAGTGTGCCGGTGGTGGCGTCGGTGGTGAGGGACGGGATCACCCGCGAGTCGGCGGTGGCGCGCTGCACGCGTTCGAGCCCAGGTGGCGTGGCGGCAGCGATCGACGACGGGACGAGCACGGCACCGGAGACGGCGACCAGCGCGGAGCGGCGTGTGATGGCGTGGGTCATCGGGTCTCCTGAGGTGGACGACTCCGATGGGTGTCGGCACGCCAACTCGTGGCCTGCACCCGCGGGCGCGCTCGGGACCCGTTCGGGCTAGAGCGGCCCGAACGTGCAGAAGGCCGCCCGGGAATCCCGGACGGCCTTCGCTCCTGGCTGGTGAGGCAGTCGACTCAGTGCGAGCGAGTCGGCTTGCGTCGAGCGGCAACCACCATCGCGGCACCACCCAGCACCAGGACGGTGCCTGCGGCGGCCCACGGAAGCACGTCGGCACCCGTGTAGGCCAGTTCGTCACTGGTGTCGCCGACGGCGCGCGGGGTGACGCTGGCGCGCGGGGTGACGCTGTCGGAGCTCGGCGCGGAGCCCCCGGTGGTGGGGCTGACGGACGCCGTCACGGTGTCGGACACGGACGGTGTCGGAGTCGACGGCGCGTAAGCGGTGTCGGCGAACGCCGCACCCGCGGTCGTCGCGATCGCTGCGACAGTCAGTGCCCCGGCAGCGGCAACGCGAGCGGTGGTCTTGCGCAAGGTGGGTCCCCCCCCAAATCGACGTCCCCGCGTCGTGGATCGCGGGCCGGGGCACAGACTGTCGGTTCGTGACCCTGGAGTCCAGCCGTTCCACCAATTGGCGTGCGCAGATGGCGCAGAGGCGGGCACCTGGTGACTCAGCGTCGCGGGATCACCTCGTGCAGGATCAGCTGGAGCGGGGTCAGCTCGAGCAGGAGCCGGTGGTCACGGACGGGGCGGTCACCGTGGCCGGCCCCGCCACGGCCCGCGGGAGGACGTCGGAGCTGCCACGCAGCTGCCATCGCACCGAGACCGGAGTGCCCGGAGGGATCTCCACGGTGACCCGGACCAGGCGCCACCCGTGTTCGGAGTCCACGGCCGCGGGAACGACGCCCCCGTTGACCTGAACCTCGTCGAGACCGACCCACGGGGGCACCCACAGTGAGACAACGTCACGTGCGGTGCGCTGTTCGAG
>JBPBQU010000025.1:0-8236 GCA_050955085.1 Janthinobacterium lividum
CGGGCGGGTCGATGGTCATGGGGATGAGACCATCGGCACGAGTCACCCACGCCTCGCTCAGACGGGCGGCTGCGGGTCGTACTGGATGTCACGGCGGACCTCGCGGGCCCGCTCGACCCCGGCGAACCGGGCGACGAGGTGCAACGCCATGTCGATCCCGGCCGACACCCCGGCCGAGGTGATGACGTCACCGTCGTCGACGAACCGCTCGTCGGGACGGACGTCGATGCCGGCGTCCAGTTCCCGCAGCTCGTCCAGTGCGCCCCAATGGGTCGTCGCGGGCCGACCGGTGAGCAACCCGGCGGCCGCGTAGACCAGCGACCCGGTGCAGACGCTCGTCATCAGCGGCACCGTCGCGCGCTGGCGCCGGACCCAGTCCAGGTGAGCCTGATCGCGCAGTTGCGGGCGGGTGCCGCGGCCACCGGGGTGCAGCAACACCTCGAAGGCGGGCGCGTCGTCGAACGAGTGCTCGGCGTGGATCCCGAGCCCCTTCGCGCAGGTGACGAGACCACCGTCGCGAGCGACGCAGGTCACGCTGAACCCGTCCTCGGGGTGCTTCCGGGTCCAGGACGCCAGCACCTCCCACGGCCCGACGGCGTCGAGTTCCTCGACTCCGTCGAACAACACGATGCCGATGTGGCGTAACGGTTCGGTCTCGACGGGGATCGTCTCGGCGATGTTGCTCGACTGCTCTGGTCGCTGGCTCACGACGTCAGTCTGGGGTGCTGTCCGAGCCGGGGACAGGGTCAGGAACGGCATCGATGGATAGTTTCCTGCCATGGATCGCTCGTCGCTTCCGGCGGACCCGGACGTCGGGCTTCCGGCGGACCCGGACGTCGGGCGTCACCGGGTGGCGGTGCTCCTGCTCCCCGGGGTGCGGCCCCACCGTTAACGTTCCGGACGTGGAGCGAACGGTGGTCGCGGTGCGTTCCGGGGCGGCGTCAAGACCGGCCACCCTGCTGGTCCTCGTGGCCGGGTTGATCTCGGCTGCCGCCTGCGTGGCACTGGGGTGGGGCCAGTTCCAGCGCGGTGAGGCCCACACCTACGACCTCGGCATCTTCAGCCAGTCGGCCGCGTCCTGGGCGTCGGGGCAGTTGCCGACGTCCGACATCCTGGGTGGCAAACGGTTGCTGGGAGACCACTTCTCCCCGCTCACCGTGGTCTTCGGCCTGGTCTGGACACTCTGGCCCGACCCGCGCGGGTTGGTCATCGCCCAGGGGGTGTTGCTGGGTCTGGGAACCGCACTCGTCAGCCGGGCGGCGGTGCGAAACCTGCCGTTGCCCGCCGCGGCCGGTGTGGCGGTGTCGGTCCTGGTCGCCCACGGCAGCCTCGCCGCGGCCCGTTTCGACGTCCACGAGGTCGCTCTGGCGGTGCCGTTCCTGGCCCTGAGTGCCACGGCGTTGCTGGAGCGGCGCCATCTCGCCGCCGCTGGGTGGTCACTGCCGTTGCTGGTGGTCAAGGAGGACCTCGGGGCCACGGTCATGGTGGTGGCCGTCCTCGTCTTCTGCTCCGGTCGACGTCGCCTCGGGGTGCTGCTCGCGCTGGCGGCGGTCGCCGGGTTGGCGTTGGCGTTGGGGACCATGGCCGCGGTCAGCCCTGCCCACGACCTCAGCCGACTCTCCGTCTTCAGTGCGGCCGGGGCCGCCGGGCCCACCGTCTGGGAGCGGTCGGAACTGCTGCTCGTGGTGGTCGTGGGGGGCGGGGTCGTGTGGGTGCGTTCCCCGTTGGCGTTGCTGACGGTACCGACCCTGATGTGGCGGTTGGCCTCGCACGAACGCAGTTACGTCTCCAGCGTCCTGCACTACGACGCGGTCCTCGTTCCCGTGATCGGTGTCGCGCTCGTCGACGTCCTTCGTCGCCTGGCTACGGTCGACAGCCGGGACCGTCCCCGCCTCGGTGCGGGCATCGCGTGGGCGGGCGCCGGCTGCAGTGCGGTGGTGACCGCGATCCTGCTGCCACCCGCCACGGTGTTCACCTCGGTGACAGCCTGGGAACCCGGACCCCGGTTGACGGCGTTGCGCGAGGCCGCGGTCACCATCCCCCAAGGGGCCCGGGTGGCGGCGGACTCCTCCTCCGGTGCGTACCTGCTGGGGCGTTCCGGCGGGGATCACGACGTGTTCGGCTGGTCGGCGGACCAGCCGGTGGACACGTTGCCGCAATGGGTCGTCATCGCCACCGACCGGGCATCCGTCGGGACGACCCTTCCGCAGTCCCGGGCTTGGTTGGCGCGGGTGCGGACCGTTCCCGGGGTGGTGGTGACCGAGGTCGGCACGACGGCCGTCGTGCACTTCACCGGCGAGCACTGACCGGGCGACCCGCCCGAGGTGTCTCGTCCCCGTCCCCGCCGTTCAGGTGCTTATGCACCTCGGCGAGCACGGCGCCGATGCACTCGCCGGACATGTCCTGCCGGCGCAGGTGACACCAGGTCGAGCTACCTGCGACCGGATCCTGGTTCGCCCTTGCGCCAACTGAGGTCCACGACGGCGATCTCGTTGGATCGGCTCACGAGTGGGCACCCCGGACTCGTGAGGAGCACCGGGAACGGCCCGCGCGCAGGAAGTGTCGTGCGGTCCTAGCGTTCGACCGTGGCCACGAAAGCATCCTCGACGCACGAGCAACCCAAGGCCCCCGGCGGTGGGGAGAGCACCGGTACCGTCCTGGTCGCCCTCGGCGCCAACGCGGTCATCGCCGTCGCCAAGGGCGTCGCGGCCGTCATCACCGGTTCGGCATCGATGGCCGCGGAGACCGCGCACTCCGTGGCCGACACCGTCAACGAGGTCTTCCTGCTGACGGCTCTGCGGAGCAGCGCCCGCCCGGCCGATCGGGAACACCCGCTGGGTTACGGCCGGGCGCGTTACTTCTGGGCTCTCGTAGCTGCGGGTTCGATCTTCGTCACCGGCGCGTTGTACTCCGGTTACGAAGGCATCGAAGCGCTGCGGTCGGAGTCGCACGAGTTGACGAGTCCGCTCGTCTCCTACATCGTGCTCGCCGTCGCCTTCGTCCTCGAGGGTTCCTCACTGCTGAAGGGACTCAGACAGACGCGCGGGGAGGCCAAGGAGAAACAACAGAGTTTTCGCGAGTTCCTGCGCACCAGTGACGACCCCACCGCGACGACGGTCGTGTTCGAGGACAGTGCGGCGCTCATCGGTCTGCTGTTGGCCGCCGCCGGGACGGTGTTGCACCAGCTCACCGGTTCCGGGGTCTACGACGGCATCGCCAGCCTGTGCATCGCCCTGTTACTCGCGTTCATCGCCGTCCGGTTGGGACGCACGAACATGCGCCTGCTCACCGGGGTTCAGGCTGATCCCCGGCTGGTCCGTTCCATTCTCGTGCAGCTCGGTGACGAGCCGGAGATCGACGCGGTGGTCGACCTGTTGACGGTGCAGTTGGGCACCGACCAGATCCTGGTGTGTGCACGCCTCGACCTCGTCGACTCATTGACCGGCGGCGAGGTCGAGCAGGCCATGGTCCGTATCAATCGGGACATCCGTGAGCACTTCTCCGATGTCGTAGAGGTGTTCCTCGAACCGGTACCGAGGGACCATGCCGAGGTCCGCGAACGCGTCCGCGCCCGCTATGGCGAGGACGTGGCGGCCCGGATGGTCAACGAGGCCGCCGACGGCCTGCCTGGGGCCGAATCACGCTGAGCGGTTCGGTCCCGGCCCGCCAGAGATTCAGCCGGCCCGCCAGAGATTCAGCCGGCCCGCCAGAGATTCAGCGGGCCCGCCAAGGGTTCAACTCGTGCGGTCACACCTGACGAGCGATTTCACTATTGCCGGCAAGGCGGGCACCTGCTTCGTAGGTCATGGAGGAGATCCCACCGTCGGTTCCGAAACTCGGTGCAGCAGAACGTCCGTTGTCAGGGAACCCGGTCATCGGGCGGTGGAAGAACCCGGGTGGTCACGGCGGGAGAGGACCTGCCCGACCTCGGTGATGCGGATGACCCCCTCGTCGGTGTGGTAGACGACGAGGGTGCGACCGTCCCGTTCGAGGACGTAGGGGCCCGAGAGGTCCTGCACCCCCAGGTCGGCCGGGGCCACGAGGGGACGCTGGTCGGTTGCAGATTTACTCATGAAGACCATGACGTGGCGCGAACCGCGACTGGTGATGGGGTGCTCGAAGCACCTTCGCGTACGACGTCTCCGTGGTATCCGAGGGCAACATCGCCGCGTCGAGAACGGTTTCTCGTAGGTGAAGGTGATGCCGTCCGTCGAACGCGCCTACCGCGTCGTCGTGTTCTCACCGTGGAGATAGAGCCACAGCTCGCCCACCTGTCTGTTCCACAGCATGTACGGGGAGGAGACGTGGGAAACCGAGTATTTGCTGCCCCACGACTTGGACAAGATGGGATTGCCGAGTACTAGGTGTAGGGGCCCGCGAGGCTGTCCGCGTACGCCAGGCAGATGCCACCGGCAGCATCGTGGGGCGCGTGTTGGAGGTAGTGGCGGACCCAGGGGGTTGGCGAGCTTGTCGCAGACCCCCCGGATGCAGGGAAGATCACCTCCCCCGTTCCAGCGGAAAGGGGGTCGGCCCTCGGATGGCGGGGAATCTGTACCTCGCTTGCGGTTACCCGCCAGGGTTGTCGCGCCGGGTTGAACCGGACCTCACAACGGTTCGAGGCCACTCCCCTGTTCCCCCGGAACCTGCGTGGCGATCGCTCCGGCACCGGCTCACCCCCACGATGGCCGCGCCAGGGCAACCGAGTGCTCCAGGCCAATCCAGTAGCGGTGCATGGCGTGCGTCCACGGACCGGTTGTCCGTGCACTCCCCTCCACGCCGCAGCACCGGCACCACTGACATCCACAGCAACTCCGCTGACACCTGCACCACTCCTGTCCCCTCCGATGCCCGGTGCCCCACGGCGACCGGGTGTCGGATCAGGGGTAGGTGCAGGAACCGTTGCGCAGGGTCACGACACGGTCGGCACCGTCAGTGCCGCTGAGGTAACCCACCATCGTGACACCCTCGACGCCGTAGGTGTCGCCCGTCTCGGAATCCGACGCTGACACCTGCAACTCGTCCCCGTAAACCTGCCCCAACCGCGCCACGGTGGTCCCCACCGCGATCCCGGAGGGAGTGGTGATGTCCCTGCTGGTGCTGGCCCAGCCCGTCAGGTGCCCAGCCGCGTCGAACGCGACCCGGAACTGCGGCCATGCGACCTCCGACGTGGCCGACGCGCACCCCGAGTCGTCGGCCGGATCCGCCTGTGCCGCACCGAGTACGGCAGTCAGGGCAGCCACCGCGTCATCGCGCGAGGCCCCCACGGCCGTCACACCCAGGTCGTCACCGCGGAGTTCGAGCACCTGACCCGAGGTCGGCACCGCGACGACTGGCTCAGCAGCACCCGCCGACGGGGCCAGGGCAGTGTCTGAGGGCACCGGGGCGGTACCCGCAGGCACCAGGGCCACCGAGGCCGACGTTGCCGGGGCCGGTGTTGCGGCGCTCGCCACCGTGCTTGCGCTGGTCAGTTGCGGGCTGGGAGCGGAGACCGCCGGCATGGTGCCGGGGGCACCCTGTGGCGACGTCACCGAACCGCAGGCAGCGGACAAGAAGGTCAGGCCCAGGCCAGCGCTCACGGCAAGGGCGGTGATGGATTTCCTGAAGCGGTTTCGCATGACGGACTCCTCGGTCGGTGGCGGTGAACACCCATGACACGCACCGAGGTCGCGATCGGTTGTCACCGCAGAGAACTTTCACAGCGCGCAGAGCGCAAGTGACTCGCTGTCAGCAAATTCCCTGCTCTCGGAGAACACGGAGCCAAGGGGTGTTCCCCCGGCGCCGTCCGACTCAGCTGGAGCAATGGTGGCGAGCCGACTCCCGGTCCAGGCGAGGATGTCGCTGCCTTCGGTGGAACCGAACAGAAGTCAGACCGTGAGGAGATACTCGTCGACGGATCGTCTTCGCCGTGGCCACCGCCGCTGCCCTCGTGCTGACCGGTTGCTCCACCGTCAACACCCAGTCGGACCAGGTGGCTTTGCACTACTCGGCCGGGCCCATCTCGACACCAAGTTCACCGACTGTGACCCCACCGGAACCCGTTCGTGGGACGGACCCGGTAACAAACACTACAAATACCCGGCCGGGCAGCGGACCTTCGCCTTCGCTGAAGGTGACGGCCAGGACTCCGGGACCCTTCACGGTTGCCGCGGGCAATGTCGAGTTGATCCTGTCGGGTATCGCCCGGTTCTCCCTGAACACCGACTGCGCGACACTGCAGCAGTTCCACGAGCAGATCGGCCTGAAGTTCGCCGCCTACAGTGAGGACGACAGCGACTCCACGAGTGACGGTGGGCGGAAGATGATCGCCACCTACGTGCAAGCCCCGTTGCAACGAGCCATGAACGACGCGACCCAAGGCAGCGATTGGGTGGCTCTCTACAACGACCCCCAGGCGAAGGCCGACTGGGAGAAGCGTGTCGGGAACTCCTCCCCACCTACGTCAAACAGGCGGCCGGAGGCCTTCAACGTCTACCAGGCTCTCAAGGACGGCAAACTCACCTTCATGGCGATCCCGCAGGGTGGGAACGTGATCGCACCCGCCCCCAGTCCGGCCGCGTCGTGAGCACGACCTCCGACGGTGCCGGTGCCGTCGTCACGCACCACTCCGCGGCCGGTACCTGGCGAGCAGCGCGATACCGACACCGCCCACCACGACAGCCGTGTCGTCCCACCCGCCGGTCTTCCGGTCCCACGGGATGAACAGGTGATACCCGACCCAGGCCAGCGGCGGGAAGACCAGTAACCGCGCCGGCAGGTGCGTCCGCAACTCCCACCAGTTCGCGCTCAGACTGTCCCCCGCCACCCCGTCCTGAACAGCCATCACCTCGAGCACGGCGAAGGTGGCCAGCGACGCACCCGCCCACGAGAACCACACCGTCTTCGAGACCGTCACGTCCCACCGTCCAATCGCCCGGAACACAGCACATGCCACTGACCTGCACCGTGGCGGGATGGCCAGACCAGGCTGACCCACCACCGCGCGATGCGCCACTGCACCCCTCTGCGACGACGGCACCCACCGTCCAGGAAGGAAGGGGGGATCGGTCCCGGCTCCGCAGCTCCCACCGCTGCCGCACATGCGACGCGACGTCGTGCTTCAGTCGGGTGGCCCGACCGTCGATGCTCCATCCAGATGGTCGTGGACTCAGTCGGTTGATGCCTCCGGGTGTCGTCAGGCGTGCTCGCGCGGCGAGTGGCAACGACGGTGATCGTGGAGGTCTCGGCATGGTCTTCAAGCGCAACCGCGGTGAGGGTGTCGCAGTGACGTCGGGGGGTGCTGATGCGCGGGCCCTCTCAGAGGTCATCGCGGCGTTGCAGGGGTTGTTGGAGCGACCTGACAACGACCTGCACCCGTTGCTGGAGACCGTGCGGACGTCGTTCGGGATGGACTACGGCTCGGCGTGGGCGCGACACGACGAGGGGTGGCGCTGCATCGGTCAGACCGGCTCCCTGGGCCAGGATTTCGCGGAGCTCACGGCCCGCTTCGTCGATCCCGGTGACAACTCCGACGGCGTCACCTCGTGCGGTGCGGCGCTGGGGAGCGGTGGTCCGGTGTTCGTCGACGACACCGAGGCCCTGGACGAACCTCCGCAGGCGTGCGAACGCGGCAAGGCGGCGTCTCGGGCGGGCGCGCGGGCCGCGTTCAGTTTCCCCGTCATCCAGCAGGGCCGGGTCCGGGCCGTCTTCGACTTCATGTCCCGCACCCCGCTGCCGACCTCCCCGGCGCGTGAGGCCACGCTGAGCGCCCTGGCCGACGTGATCGCCCTGACGTTCCGCCTGCGTGAACAGACCTTGGCGCAGGCCGCCACCGCCAAGGACCGTTCCGCGGTCACCACCGTCGTCTCCCGCATCGGCGCCTGCAAGGACGAGGAGTCCGCGCTGGCGGTGGCACTGGACACCGTCCGCGACGCGTTCGGCTGGGGGTACGGCTCCTTCTGGGCGCTGGACGAGGAGGCCAACGTGCTGCGCTTCGCGCAGGAGTCGGGTTCGGCGGGGGAGGAGTTCCGTCGGGTCACCCTCGCTGCGAGTTTCGCCGAGGGGGTGGGGCTGTCGGGGCGGGCGTGGCGGGCCCGTGACCTGGTCTACGTCCCCGACCTGGGTCAGATCCACGACTGCGTGCGAGCGCCGGTGGCGCAGAAGGTGGGGGTGAAGGCCGGGGCCTGCTTCCCGATCCTGGTGGAGGGTCGGGTGGTGGGGACGATGGACTTCTTCAGCACCGAGTCCATCGCGTTGTCGG
>JBPBQU010000026.1:0-8223 GCA_050955085.1 Janthinobacterium lividum
GTTCCCGACAGCACGAGGATGATCGCGAACTTGCGCAACCGGGCCGGGGTGACGACGAAACCCGCCGCGCACGCCATCCCCATCAGCATCACGAACCAACCGAGGACCTCCCAGGTCCCGTTGCGGTGCAGCAGGACGAAGGCCCAGATCCCGGCCGAGGCGATGATCGCGGCGAGCCCGAAACGCGCCAGCAGCTGCGTGCGCTGCTCCCACAACGCCTTCCCGCCGACCGCCACGAGCGCCGCCACGGCCGGGGCCAGAGCCACCGTGTAGTAGGGGTGGACGGTCCCCTCCATGTAGGCGAAGACGACGCCCGACACGATCAGCCAACCACCCCACAGGATGAGCGAGGCGCGGGTGCGGTCGGTGCGTTCGCGGCGTGCGGTGAGAACCAGCCCCAGGACGAGGGCGATGAGCGCGGCCGGCAACAGCCAGGAGATCTCGTTGCCCATCTCCGAGGAGAACAACCGCCGCCACGTGGGGGTCCCGCCGAAGCTGGAACCCGGCGTGCCGCCGGACATGCCTCCACCGCCACCGCCACCATCGTTGCCGAAGATCCGGCCGAGACCGTTGTACCCGAGGACGAGGTCCATCACACTGCCGTCGGTGGATCCGCCGATGTACGGCTTCTCCCCCGGCCACAGCGTGACAGCGAGGACCCACCAACCCGCGGCGACGACGACCGCGACGCCCGCACCCACCAGGTGCAGGATGCGCTTGCCCAGCCCGGTCGGTGCAGCCCACAGGTAGACCAGTCCGAGCGCGGGCAGCACGAGGAAGCCCTGCAACATCTTGGTGAGGAACGCGAAGCCGATCGCGACGCCCGCGAGCGCCAGGAACTTCCAGGACGCCTTCTCGGTCGCGCGGATCGTGAGGTAGGCACCCAGCGTCATGAGCAGGACGAGCAGCGCGTCGGGGTTGTCGAAGCGGAAGATCAGCGCCGCGGCGGGCGTGAGTGCGAGCGCGGTGCCCGCGATCAACCCGGCGACGGGGCCGTGCCAGCGGCGCACCGCCGCGTTGAGGAGCCACACCGATGCGACGCCCTCGAGCGCCTGCGGTACGAGCAGGCTCCAGCTGGAGAATCCGAAGATCCGCGCGGCGAGCCCACTGACCCACAGCGACGCCGGTGGTTTGTCGACGGTGATGAAGTTGGCGGTGTCGATGGATCCGAAGAACCAGGCCTTCCAACTCTGCGACCCCGCCTGCACGGCCGCCGCGTAGAAACTGTTGGCATACCCCGAGGCGGACAGGTCGACGAGGTAGAGGACGGCCGTCGCGGCCAGCAGCAGGAGGGTCGCCAGCCGCACCCAACGGGGTTGGATGCTCCCGCGGCGGGCGAAGCGGCGGCCCAGTGCGCGCGCCCCGGTTCCCAAGTCGTCGTGGCCGCCGGCACCGGCGTTGCCGCGTGCGGTCGTCGTGGTGGTCATGGTTCTAGGTTCGGCCGCGAGCTTGCCGTCCCGCCCAGGAGCAGCTGTGAACCGCGTGTGAGCCTGAGCCCCTCATCGCTCCGGGTCAGCCGAGCAACCCCAGCGACCAGGCCCGTTCCCCCGCGAGCCGCTGCAACAGCACCAGCTCGTCCTCGGGTGTCGACTCCCTCGTCCCGCGGCGCAACCGGTCACGGCGGAAGGCGAGCTCCGTCGCCGTCTCCTGGAAGTCGCCCACCGCCCGCCCGGCAGCACGCCCACCCACCGACGCCGCCCGCGCTCGTGCATCGCGGCGCCTGCGGGAGGACACGAGCATCTCGACCTCACCCGCACTGAGCCACCCCGTCCGCACGTACACCTGCAGATGGCGGCGTACGAGGCGCGCCTCACGGGCCCGGGCGAGCAGTGCGACCCCCACCGCCGCCGCGAACACCGGGACCTGCAGCAGCAGGAACAGCTCGACGAACGTCGACGGGCCCTGCGAGGCGGAGGCGTTCCACAACGCGTGCAGCCCGACCGCCACGACGAGCCCGACCACCGGCGCCCCCACCCGCAACCGGCGTGAGCGGGTCGCGGCCGCTATCCCGAGCCCGAGCCCGGTGGCCATGGTGAACAGGGGGTGCGCGAACGGGGAGACCAGGCAGCGCAGGACGAACACCGCGACCAGCGACCCCGGCTGATCCGTGCCCAGCGCCCGACCCAGGTAGAGGACGTTCTCGAGATAGGCGAACCCGACACCCACGAAAGCGGCGTACACGATACCGTCGACGATCCCGTCGAAATGGCGGCGCTGCCTGAGCAGGAGCAGCAGGACGCCGAGCCCTTTGAGCGCCTCCTCCACGACGGGGGCGATGAACACCGAGGTGTTCGTGACGTCCCCCACCGCGTGCTCGAGCAGCCGGAAGGACAGCGAGTTGATGACCAGCGCACCGAGGCTCGCGATGCAGGCCCCCCACCCGAAGGCGAAGGCCAGCAGGTGCGGTGGTTCGGACTCGTGGCGGTCCAGCCACAGCACGGTCGCGAGGACCGGTCCGACGGGGACGGCCGCGAGCGCCAGCCCGGGAAGCGTGCCCGCGAGGCCCACTTCCATGGTCACACCCACGACGCTGAGCACCCCGCAGACGAACAGCACGACGACGGTGAGGACGACGAAGGAGCGCTGCGGGCGGGCAGGAGACGCGACGGAGCCCGGGCTGAGGGACGACGCCGACATCGTGGCAGCCTACGTGGCGGGTCCCGGTGTCGCGCGACCTCGACGGTGCGACCTCCCGGGTGGCCTCTAGGCTGGCTGGGTGAGCAGCCCCACGAGCCGTCCAGAGGACCCGAGTCGACCCAAGGACCCGAGTCGACCCAAGGACCCGAGTCGGCCCAAGGACCCGAGTCGGCCCAAGGACCCGAGTCGGGCCAAGGACAAGGTCAGCGACCGGATCGTCTGGATCGACTGCGAGATGACCGGCCTCAGCCTGAGCGATGACGCCCTGGTCGAAGTGGCGGTACTCGTCACCGACGCCGAACTCAACGTCCTGGGCGACGGTGTCGACGTGGTCATCAAGCCCCCCGAGGGCACCCTCGAGTCGATGGACGAGGTCGTCGTCAACATGCACACGACGTCGGGCCTGCTCGAGGAGATCCCGAACGGGCGGACGTTGGCCGAGGCGGAGCAGCTGGTTCTCGACTACGTGAGGCAGTGGGTACCCGAGCCCCGCAAGGCCCCGCTGGCCGGCAGCTCGGTGCACACCGACCGCGCATTCCTGGCCCGGGACATGCTGCAGCTCACCGACCATCTGCACTACCGGCTCATCGATGTGTCGTCACTGAAGGAACTCGCGCGACGCTGGTTCCCCCGGGTCTACTTCCACACCCCGAAGAAACATGGTGGACACCGGGCCCTCGCGGACATCCGGGAGAGCATCCAGGAGCTGAAGTACTACCGCGAGGTGCTCTTCGTGGCCGAGCCCGGGCCGGACTCCGCCACCGCGAAGCAGGCGGGCGCGAAGTTCGAGCTGACGGCCGCGAACCCGACCGGGGACGCCTCGATCGCCTGACGTCGGAGAGAGCCCGCCCGCTCGTGTATCCTCACCTGGTCACGAACACTGCGGCCGGAAAGGCCGTCGTCAACGTGCCGTGGTGGGTGTAGCTCAGCCGGTAGAGCACCTGGTTGTGGTCCAGGAAGTCGCGGGTTCAAGTCCCGTCACTCACCCCAGACATCACGAGAGGGCGGTCCCGGTTCCCGGGGCCGCCCTTTCGCTTGTGGGTCCTCGTCACACCGGGGGCGCGGGTCGGTCCGTGTGTTCTGCCGGATCCGCAGATGTCGCGCGCCACTGCCCGATCGCGACGAGCTTGGTACGCAACCATTCGAGATAGGCGTCACGGTCGGCGCGCAGCCCGAGGGAGATCACCGCTCCACCGGGGAGGTCCCAGCTGTGGGACCCGCGAACGGGCAGTACGACGACCTGCAGCGTGAACGGCCGGATCGCTCGACCGAGCTGACGCTCCACGTCCGTGACCAGATTGGTCTCGAAGAGCGCGCTCGGGACCGAACGGAGCAGCCCTGCCTCGACCTCCCGGGCCCGGGTGCACCAGGACACGGCATCGTCCATGCCGAGTTCGGCCAGACCTCGCAGCTCGGTCATCCCGGCCAGCCCCGGGAAACGCGGGGGCAGGATGGACGTGAGCGCGGCGGGCCCGCCCGGGAAGGCCGCGCTCCACCATCGCACCCACTGCTGGCCCGCAGCCTCGAGACCCGCGAGATCCGCCCCCGCCGTTCGCAGTCGATGGGCGGGCGGGTCCAACGGCGGGAAGGCCGGGACGATCGGCGAGGAGGGTGGCGTGAGCCCCGCGGCATCGCGCAGGTGCAGGGCGAGCATCAACGCCTGCGGCATGGCGAGGTTGATGCCCCACCCACCCGCGCTGCGCATCTGCCCACTGTGCTCGGCGCCGTCGCTCCCGTCCAGCCGGTCCGCCTTCGGCACCGGGCGGGTTGACGGCTCCTCGGGTACGACCGGGGGCTTTCCATAACGCTCAGTGACATCCGGGCGAACCAGCGGTCCAGTCGGGTCCTTCAACCGGCCTCGCCCTCAAGAGTCGAGCGACCGTGGACGACATCGGTGACGTCCCCTGGTTCCCGGGGGAGCTCACATCTCGGGAGGACGCATGACGTACGAGAAGACGACGCACGACACGGGGGTCTCGGCCGAACCCGTCATGGAGATGCTCTCCGAGCACATCCCACTGTCGCTGATCATGGACATGGTCTCACCCGACGGACCGCACTCGGCGGAGCTGCTCGAGACGGAAGGCCTGCCGTCCGAGGAGTGGTGGAACCGGGGCTGAGGTCCCGTCCGTCCTGGGAACAGCGACCCACAGGCGTCCCCGGCGCTCGACGGATGGATCGCGACGTCGCGGGGTGCGCCCCCTCTCGCTCCCCGCGACACCCGGATTTCCTGGGGCCCCATCCGGCCTGCTAAGGTCTGAACCCGTTGCGCCGTTAGCTCAATTGGCAGAGCAGTTGACTCTTAATCAACGGGTTCGGGGTTCGAGTCCCTGACGGCGCACCATGTCTTCTGAGCGGCACAGTTTCTCCGGAAACTGTGCCGCTTCGTCGTTGTGGGTCCTGCGCACTCGCCCAGCGCCGGTGAACATCCGCAGTCGCCGCGAGCTCTGGCCGAGCGGGCGGAGTCGGTGGACCGGATCGGTCACCGTGGCGAGCGACTGCCCACCGACTCGGCGGTTCGCGACCTCAGCGCATCGCCCGGACCCTTCATCGCCAGGACACTTCATCGCCAGGACACTTCATCGGCAGGACACGTCTAGGGGGACGGCACGAGCTGGGAGACCCCGGTGTCGATCGGAGGACGCAGGAGGCGGTCACGCAGGAAGGTCTGCAGGTTCGCGCCGAGAGGCTCCCCCGGCTGGGCGGCATGTGGATCGTCCAACCCGCGTCGGTGGCCCTCACCGGCGTCGAGGGTGGCGCGCAGGGAACGCAACAGAGCACGGGAGTAGACGCCGAGCAGAAGGCAGCTGAGGGCCTCTGCGCGCATCGGCGCGTCGAGGCGCGCGTACCAGGCGAGGAGCAGGGTCCCGGTGTCGGTGGCCACCAACGCAGTTTGAGCCCGAAGGTGACGATGAGGCAAACGCCGGGTGACCCGAACGGGCCGCTCGTCGAGGGCGCTGATCACAGCCTCCACCGCGCTAACATCGACGCGGATCGGCAACGCCGCTGCCACCCCCGCGTCCCCCCGCGCCGGCGGGGACGCGGGGGTCGCGGGATGTCCTGCAGCGATGTTCTGCAGCTGCCCTGGTGAGTGGTCTGCTCGCCGGCAGCCGAGTGGTGTGCCTACCCGGCAGGTGAGGACGCGGCTCAGCGGCGTTCGAGGAGCACGATCACCTCATGGTGCTCGGTCTGCGGGAACATGTCCAGCAACCTGGCCTGCACCGGTCGCAGCGACGTCATCGCGGCGAGGTCGCTCGCCAGGGAGTTCACGTTGCAGCTGGAGTAGATGACGTGGCGGACCCCGGACGCCTCGAGCCAGCCGCCGAGCGCGACCCCGATACCGCGACGGGGCGGGTTCACGATCACGAGGTCGGGGACGGTGCCGGATCGCAGGGCGAACTCGGTCGCGTCGCCTGCCTCGAACCGGACCCCGGAGAACCCGGCTGCAGCCGCACTCGCCCGGGCACTCTCGACGGCCTCGGAGCTCGTCTCGACCCCGATGACGTCGCGCCCGGGCCCCGCACTGTGCAGCGCGAAACCTCCTACCCCGCAGTAGAGGTCCCACACCGACGAGGGCGCGAGGTCCTCGACCCACTCCCGGGCCTGGCGATAGAGGGCCGCGGCCACCGCCGTGTTCGTCTGGAAGAAACTGTGCGGACGCAGGTACAGGTCGAGCTCGTTCACCCGCATGGCCAGCGTCGCGGACTCGGTGAGCACGATCTCCTCCTCCCCCTCGAGCACGGCCTTGTGCTCGGGCAGCAGGTTGACGGTGACGACGTCGAGACCGGGCAGTTCGGCCCGCAGACCCGGCAGGTGCTTTCGCACGCGCGCGAGCGCTTCCGTCGAGCGGAGCACGAAGCGGAGCAGGAACCGAGCATCGGGTGACTCGGTGATGAGCAGGTACTTCAACTCCCCACGGCGCGCGGGGACGTCGTAGGGGGTGAGGCGTGCTCGGGTGATGAAATTGGCCAGCACCGGCAGTGCCGCGGTGATCCCCGGGGTGCAGACCCCGCATCCGCGGATGTCGACCCCGAGCCCACGTGGATCGAGCAACCCGATCGTCGGCTCCTCGAGCGTCCCACCCACGACCATCTTGGCCTTGTTGCGATAACCCGACTCGGCACTGGCAAACGGCGGCAACCACGTCAACCCGTCGTGACCGGACAGAACCTCCTGGGCGGTCGAGACCCGAGCACTCAGCTGCAGCGGATAAGGCTGTCCCATGAGGCTGCACGAGCGGCAGACGCCGGCATCGAAGTAGGAGCACTGCACAACAACGCCAGAATAGTCGACCGGGGACGGCACGGGAAACACGAACGTAGTCCGGGTGAAACCACTCGGTAACACCCCTTGCGTTCACTGGTCTCGTGACCGCGACCCGGACGCACGACGCGCACCGCCACCTCGGACGGCTGCCCGCGTACCCCTTCTACGGCGGTCCCCCCGTCAACCCCGACACCGCCGCCCGCGATCAAATCGTGCAGCTGGTGGCCGACCTCGACCGCGAAGGCACCGAACGCGCCCTGTTGTTGCCGAACTACGGTGTACCCGTCGCCGCGGCCTCCTTCGCCCTCAACGATCTCGTGCTCGAGACGACCGCGAAGGACGACCGGTTCGTCTGCGGGTTGTGGACCTCCCCCCGCGCGCAGGACGCCGAGCTGACCGACGCCGCACTGGCCCTCGCCGCCGAACGTGGCGTGGTCGCCCTCAAGACGAGTTTCCTGCTCGGTGGCGGTGTCGACGACCCCACCTCGCAACCGCAGCTGGAGAAGATCTTCGCCACGGCTCGTGAACTCGACCTGGTCGTCCACGTCCACACCTCCCCCGGTGCAGCCTCCGACATCGATGAGGTCGGCAAACTCGTCGAGCGCTACGGTGCCGACGTCCGCATCCACCTCGTCCACCTCGGTGGTGGCATGAGCGGGCACATCAAACTCATCAGTGGCCGGTTCTTCGACTGGATCGAGGCCGGTAAACTGGTGTACACCGACACCAGCTGGGCCATCGGTTTCGCCCCGCGCTGGCTCGCCCAGGAGATCGAACGTCGCGGGGTCGGCGCCGATCGGGTGCTGTTCGCCAGCGATGAACCCTGGGGAGACCACGCGGGTGAGCTCGCCCGGATGCGCGCCGCGTCCGGCAACGGGGAACTTACCCGGATGTTCCTGCAGAACAACTTCTCCACCCTCTACGGCTGACCCTCGTCCCCGAGGCCACCGCACCCGAGAGTTCCTGCCGTCCGCAGCGGGTACGCACCACCGGTCCATCCGACAGAACCCTCCCCGAGGAGATCACCGTGACCCAGACCACCACCTCCCCGAGCAGCACCACCTCCGAGATCGACGAGCAGATCAAGGCCAACATCGCCAAGTCGCTGGCCGAGATCCCGCATCCCTCCCAGCCCAAGGGCACCAACATCTACGGTTCGACCAAGGTGTTCCCCGACTACCAGGCCGAAGGTGGCGAGACCTACTTCACCCTCGTCCACGGAATCGCCCACGAGTCCTCGGTCAGCTTCGTCGCCGTCCTGCAGGCGACCCGCGCACTGCGCAAGGGTTTCGACTCCGCGATCTACTTCTACGGGCCCGG